>NZ_CAPF01000055.1:0-11719 GCF_000321165.1 Enorma timonensis | reverse complement strand
GGCGCCGGCGCCATACGAAGCGCTCCGGTCGCCGTCGAGAGGCTCCCATGCCGGGGTCTGTGGTGGATCGCATCCGCGCTGTGCGGCCCTGAGGGCACGCGGGGGACTCACCCCGCCCGGCGGGCGCCGCCCACCGGTCAGCGGCCATGGCAGGGGGGGCACGCCCGGACCCGTTCCGAACCCGGAAGCTAAGCCCCCGAGCGCCGAGAGTACTGCGGGGTCAGCCCGTGGGAGGGCAGGGCGCCGCTGACCGGTGGACGGCACCGAGCCGTGCACGAAATGAAGAGGGCTTCTGACGTATGTCAGGAGCCCTTTTTGCTATCGGTCGATTGCTGGCTCCGGTATATACTTGCAATGGCAAGTACACCGATATGAGAGCTTTGGAGGGAGGCGCGCATGGCCGAGGCAGGCATCGGCGTCGATATCGTCGAGATTGCACAGATGAGACGCGTGCTCGAGCGGACGCCTTCCTTTGCTCGAAAGATGTTCACCGAGGAGGAGCAGCGTTACTGCGACCAGGCTCCGCGCCGCGCCGCCCACTACGCCGCTCGCTTCGCTGCGCGCGAGGCGGTGCTCAAGGCGCTCGGCACCGGGTTTTCCGAGGGAATCGGGCGGAAGGACGTTTCGGTCTCCCGCGATGATCGAGGCAGGCCCATCGCGGTGCTCCAGGGTAAAGCGCTCCAGATCGCCCAGGATAACGGCATCGTCGAGGTGGCGCTGTCCCTGAGTCTCACGAGCGACCTTGCCGTCGCGAACGCCATGGCCATCACCGAGGAGGCGCGTCCGCAGCCCAAGCAGCAGCGCGAGGACGAACGCGCTCGCGTGGCGCGCTCGTTCCGAGACGCCCGATCGATCCTGGATGAACTCGAGCGCGTGCAGGACGATTCCCTTACCTCGCTTACCGGAGAAACGCTCATAGAGCATGGAGGTTCAGATGAAACCGATTCTGAGCTGTGAGGAAGTTCGACGCCTGGAAGATTGCATTGAGTCGGAGGGAACCTCCAAGGCGACGCTCATGGAGCTCGCCGGCGAGTTCGCGGCTTCGGTGGTCGCCGCCTCCGATCCCAAGCGCGTGCTCATCCTCGTGGGGTTCGGTAATAACGGCGGCGACGGCTGGGTCGCGGCGGACATCCTCGCCAACAAGGGCATCGTGGTCGACGTGGTGAGCCCGGTCGAGCCGGACGAGATTCCCGCAGCGCTCGCGCGCCACGTTGCCCGGCGCACGGCGGGTCGCGATGTGAACATCGTCATCGGCCCCTCGCGCGATGAGCTCGCGGAACTCGTCTCCCGGGCGGATGTCGTGGTCGACGCCATTCTGGGCACCGGCTTCCACGGGAGTCTCCGCCCGCCGTTCTCCATCTGGATTCCCACCGTCAACGAGCTCGCTGCCGAGGTCGTCGCCATCGACGTGCCCTCGGGTCTCGATGCCGAGACGGGCTTGGTCGAGGAGGATGCCATCCGCGCCGCGCGCACGGCTACGATGCTCGCGCCCAAGATCGGCCTGTACAGCGCGGACGGTCCGGATTACACCGGTGAGATTCTCTGCGGCGAGCTCTACGAGCGCCTGGACGAGGTCATCAACGACGTCGACCATGCGGCGGAGATGGTGGAGCCCATCGACCTCATCGATTTCCTCGAGCCGCTGCCCTCGAACATCGATAAGTACTCGCGCGGATCGGTGCTCGTCGTCGCGGGTTCGAGCAGCTATCCCGGCGCCGCGATGATGGCTGCGAAGGCCGCCGCCCGCGCCGGTGCCGGTTACGTCGCAGTCGCCGCTCCCGCCACCTGCGCGAACCTCATCCGCATGGCGCTGCCCTCCGTGCCCGTGATCGACATACCCGCCGACTCGCGCGGGGCGTTCGGCGCGGCGGCGCGGCGCGCGGTGTGCGATGCCGCGAAGAAGTTCTCCTGCGTGCTCTGCGGTCCGGGCATGACCACGGCCGCGGGCTGCATCGACGTGGTATCCGGCCTGCTCCAGCTCGACGTTCCGCTCGTGCTCGACGCCGATGCGCTCAATTGCCTCTCCAAGCTCTCGATCGGTGGTCTCGACGAGACGCCGGAGCTCTACCGTCGCGAGGCGCCGCTCATCCTGACGCCGCACTACCGCGAGCTGTCGCGCTTGGTGGACGAGGAGTCGGTTCGCGACCTGGGAAGCGCCATCGAGGCTGCCCAGCGGCTGCTCTGGGCTGCCGGCTCCGACAACTTCATCATCATCGCTAAGGGCCCGGTCACGGCCGTCGCGGGCGTCGAGAAGGTCCTGCTACCGGTCTCCGGACCGGCGTCGATGGCCACGGCGGGGACGGGCGACGTGCTCTCGGGCATCGTCGCGGGAACCGTCGCGCTCAACCATGCATACGAGGGGCCGTGGGAGCTCTTGTGCTCCTACGCCGTCTCGCTCCATTCCTATACCGGCTTCATCGCCGCCGACCGGTACGGCGAGAAGAGCGTCATCGCCACCGACCTGATCGATGTCATCGGCGACGCCATGGCGCTCGCCGCGGAAGAGGCGCTCAAGGGGCTCGACGACGAGCCCGCCACGACCGTGAAGGGGGCGTGAGCGGCATGCCCATGGAGAAGGTGCCCGAGACGCGCTGGGCGTGGGTCGAGATCGACCGCGGCGCGCTGCGCAGGAACGTGCGGGCGTTCAGGGGGCTGCTCGGGCCGCGCCAGCGCCTGTGCTGCGTGGTCAAGGCTGACGCCTACGGCCACGGGGCGGCGGAGTGCGCGCGCGTGATGCAGTCCGCCGGGGCGGATATGTTCGCCGTGGCGACGGTCATGGAGGGCGTGCGGCTGCGCGAGAGCGGCGTCACCCTTCCCATCCTGCTGCTGAGCGAGCCGCCGGAGGGCGCGATTCCGCTTTTGCTCGAGCATGAGATCATGCCCACGGTCTACACGATGGAGTTCGCGCTCGCCTATGGCGAGGGAGCCGTGCAGGCCGGCACGGTGGGCAAGTACCACCTCGCCATCGAGACGGGCATGAACCGCATCGGCGTGCACTACACCGAGGCGCTCGAGTTCCGTCGCAGCATCGATTTCCATCGCGGGCTGGCATGCGACGGCGTGTTCACGCATTTCGCCACCGCCGACGACGTGGACGGTTGGGACTACCGGCTGCAGTGCAAGCGCTTCGACGAGGCGGTCCGCGCCATGCAGGACGCCGGCCTCGCGTGCGGCACGGTGCACTGCGACAACACGCCCGCGACCATGCTCGACACCACCACGCGTTACGACATGGTGCGCGTGGGCATCGGCCTGTACGGCCTGCAGCCGTGCGAGGCGGCCGCGGCGCGCATGCCGCTCGAGCCGGTCATGAGCGTGCGGGCGCGCATCACGCGCACGACGCATCCGGCCATGGGCGAGGGCGTGAGCTACGGCTTCACGTACCGCGTCCCACGCACCGCCGTCCAGGTCTGCACGATTCCCCTGGGATATGCGGACGGCCTCTCGCGCACGCTCTCCAACCGGATGGACGTGCTCTATCGCGGCGAGCGCGCGCATCAGGTGGGCAACATCTGCATGGACCAGTGCATGTTCGCCATCCAGCAGACCCCGATCCACCAGATCCCGGAAGCTGAGCACGGCGACATGGTGACCATCATCGGCCGCGACGGCGACGCGGAGATCACCATGGACGAGATGGCACGGCTGCGCGGCACCATCAACTACGAGGTCGCGTGCGATTTCGGCATGCGGCTGGAGAAGGTGTACCTCTAGGCTGCGCCGGCGCGGCCGCCCCGAACCACAGGTCTCGACGCCAGGGCGCCCATGCCGTGGCGGGAAGCGAAGCGAGGAATCCACGATGGGCATCATGCATATTCCCGGGCACACGCACCAGAAACCGCGTGAGGTGTCGCTGGAGGAGATTCGCGCCGTGATGGGCGATTGCCGCCTGTGCGAGCTTTGCCAGACGCGCACGAACATCGTGTTCGGCGTGGGCAACCCCCATGCCCGCGTCATGTTCGTGGGCGAGGCGCCGGGGCGCAACGAAGACCTCCAGGGTGAGCCGTTCGTGGGGCGCGCCGGCGAGAACCTCAATGCGATCCTCTCGCTCGCCGGCCTCACGCGCGAGGAGATCTACATCGCGAACGTGCTGAAATGCCGCCCGCCGGGAAACCGCGATCCCAAGCCTGACGAGGTCCTGGCCTGCTCGCCGTTCCTGCGCGAGCAGATCCGCAGCATCTGGCCGGACGTGATCGTGACGCTCGGCAACCCTGCCACGCATTTCGTGCTCAAGACCGAGACGGGCATCACCCGCCTGCGCGGGCGCTTCCATCAGACGGGTCATTTCACCGTCATGCCCACGTTCCACCCGGCCGCGGCGCTGCGCAACCCCGCCTGGCAGGAGCTGCTCGAGGCGGACTTCCGCATGCTCGGCGACTGGCTCGCGCGCCATCCGGCCTGCGCCGGGGCACCCGTGCAGGGCGATGCCGCGAGTGCGGCGCCGAGTTCGGCGGATTTCCCGCTCCCTTCGATTGAGGAGCCGCGATGACGCTGCGCAGGGAGGGTTCGCGCCGGTATCTCAGCGCGTCGCAGGAAGATACCGAGCGCTTCGGCGAGCTCGTGGCGCCCCTGCTCGCGGACGGCGACGTGCTCGTGCTCACGGGCGGCCTCGGCGTGGGGAAGACGCATTTCACCAAGGGCGTGGCGCGCGGCTTGGGCGACGCGCACCCGGTGGCGAGCCCCACGTTCGCGCTCATGGCCGTGCACGACGGCGGCCGGATCCCGCTCTTCCACTTCGACCTGTACCGTCTGGAGCATGCCTACGAGCTCGAGGACACGGGCATCTTCGACGTGCTCGGATACGAGGGCGCGTGCCTGCTGGAATGGGGCGAGCAGTTCCAGGACGAGCTGACGGATGAGTTTTTGGGCGTCGTGATTGCGCGGACGGGCGAGTCGACGCGTGCCATCTCGCTGGAGGCGCACGGCCGGCGCGCGGAGGAGCTCGCGGAGGCGATCGACGCGGCGGTTGGCGCGGCTGTGGGCGCGTAGCGCGTCGCGCGGGCGAGTTTCTTGAGCGGTGTGGGCAAAAATTGGTGCTGGAATTCAGATATGCACGATTCCAGCCTCCGAGAAGGCCCGCGCGCGGCGAAATCGTGCAACCCGCGAGCGCTTCGAGCGACAAAACCGCAGGATTGCTTCGAGTGAAGCGCGTCGCGACTGGCGACGAGCGCCGATTGGGCGACGCGAATCGTGCATATCTGAATTTTTCCACCACAAAAGGACGCGAGAGATGAAAAACTGGGCCGAGACACACACCATTGCCGCGATTGACACGTCGACGGACATGCTCGCGTGTTCGATCGCACGGGTCGGTGGCGCGGAGAGCGGCGTCGAGGTGCTCGCCACGGGCGACCATCTGTGCCGGCGGCACGCGAACGTCGAGCTCATCAAGACGCTAGACGCCGCGCTCGCCGAGGCGGGGGTCGCGCGCGAGGACGTGGACGCGTACCTCGTCGGCCGCGGACCGGGCTCGTTCACGGGGGTGCGCATCGGCATCTCGACGGCGAAGGGCTTGGCGCGCGGCGCGAACGTGCCGCTCTATGGCGTGTCGACGCTCGACGCGACCGCGTGGACGTCGTGGCGCGGCGGCGTGCGCGGGCTGCTCGGCGTGGCGGCGGATGCGATGCGCGGCGAGGTGTACCCCGCGCTCTACATGCTGGACGAGGAGGGCGCGCACCGGCTCTTCGACCGGGAGCGCGTGGTCAAGGCGGCGCAGGCCGTGGAGGAGTGGGCGGCACGGAACGATGCCGACCAGCTGCAGCTCACGGGCGACGGCCTCGTGCGCTACGGCGACCGCTTCGATGCCGCCGGGCTCACGACGCGCATCGACCGCGCTCTGTGGTGGCCGAGCGGCGAGGGGCTCGCGCTCGCATGGCGCGCGGCGTGCTCGCGCGCGGGAGGCGTGGAGGGCTCGGGCGATCCGGCGCTCGTGCTGCCCATCTACACGCGGCTCTCGGATGCCGAGGAGAACGAGCGCAAGCGCCTGGGGCTCCAGCAGAGCGCGCGCAGCGAGGTGACGGGCGTGGCCGAGGAGCTGGCCGGCCGGCACCTGCAGTTCCGCCCCATGGGGCCTGCGGACGCCGAGGCGGTGGCGCGTCTGGAGCGCGCGTGCTTCGAGGGTGCGGGGCACACCCCGTGGTCTGCCGAGCAGTTCCTAGGGGAATTCAGCGAACCGGTCGTTCCGCGGAGCTGGTGGGTCGCGCATGACGACGGCGAGCTCGTGGGGTTCGCGGGCGGCATGGTCGTCGAGCACGATGTCGAGATCCTCGATGTCGCGGTCGCGGACGGGCACCGGCGCCAGGGCATCGCGCGCAAGCTGCTCTCCCATGTGAGCTACGACGCCCAGATGCTCGGGTGCACGACCGCCTCGCTCGAGGTCGAGGCGGCGAACGAGGGCGCGCGCTCGCTGTACCGCGCACTCGGGTTCGCACAGGCCGGCGTGCGTCCGGGGTACTACGGGCAGGGCGCCGACGCGATCATCATGAAGGCGCAGCTCCCGCTCGTGCTGCCCGTCGACGCGGCCTCGCCCGAGCCGACCGCTGCCGCGCTGCGCGCCTGGCCGCTCGCTGCACCCGTCCGTTCCGACGGGGAGCGCGCGGAGATTGCGCGCCGCAGGCTCGTTCTCGCCATCGAGAGCTCGTGCGACGAGACGGCGGCGGCGATCATCGATTCCGAGGGCGCGCTGCTCGCGAACCAGGTCTCGACGCAAATCGACTTCCACGCGCGCTTCGGCGGCGTCGTGCCCGAGATCGCATCGCGCAAGCACGTCGAGGCCATCGTGGGGGTGATCGACGCCGCGCTCGAGGAGGCAGCCGGCGCGCTCGGCCTTACGGGAGGCGCGCTCGAACCGCGCGAGCTCGCCGCGATCGGCGTCACGCAGGGCCCCGGCCTCGTGGGCGCGCTCGTGGTGGGCGTGGCCTTCGCGAAGGGCCTGGCGTACGCGGCGGACGTGCCGCTCATCCCCGTCAACCACCTCGAGGGGCACCTCTTCGCGAACCTGCTTGCCGAACCCACCCTCAAGCCGCCCTTCATCTTCACGCTCGTTTCCGGCGGGCACACCATGCTCGTGCACGTGCGCGACTGGGGCGACTACCGCGTGCTGGGCGAGACGCTCGACGACGCGGTGGGCGAGGCATTCGACAAGGTGGCGAAGGCGCTCGGCCTGGGGTACCCGGGCGGCCCCATCATCTCCCGCCTGGCCGAGACGGGCAACCCCAAGGCCATCGACTTCCCGCGCGCGCTCAACCGCAAGGGCGACTACCGTTTCTCGCTCTCCGGCCTCAAGACCGCGGTGGTGAACTACATCGAGCAGGAGACGGAGGCGGGCCGCACGATCCACCTGCCCGACCTCGCCGCATCGTTCGAGGCCGCGGTGTTCGACGTGCAGTACAAGAAGGCGTGGGGCGCCCTGCGCGAGACCGGGGCGCGTGAGTACTGCATCGGGGGCGGCGTGGCGGCGAACCCGCACCTGCGCGAGATGATGGTGAAGAAGCTCGGCCGGCAGGGTGTGCGCGTCACGCTGCCGCCGCGCAACGCGTGCACGGACAACGCGGCGATGATCGCCGAGGTCGCACGGCGAAAGCTCGAGCGCGGCGAGTTCGCCTCGCTCGACATCGACGCGGACCCGAACATGACGCTGTAGAGGCAGGTCAGTCTGGGAATGTAAATTTACCCCAGGGGTTATTTGACATCCCCGCAGGGGGCTCCTCACTATACAAGCCCGCCGGGGATGTCAAATATCCCCTGGGGTAAATATACATGCCCGGGACGCCAAAACGCTGGGGTAAATGTTCGCCGGCTCCCTAGAGCTCGATGGTGAGGGTGACAGGGCAGTGGTCGCTGCCGAAGATGTCGGAGCGGATGCCCGCCTCGCGCACCTGGCCGGCGATCGAGTCGCTCACCAGGAAGTAGTCGATGCGCCAGCCTGCGTTGTTCTTGCGGGCATTGAAGCGGTAGCTCCACCAGCTGTAGGCGCCCGTCTCATCGGGGTGGAGCAGGCGGAACGTGTCAGTGAACCCGGCGGCGACGAGTTCGCTGAACTTGCCGCGCTCCTCGTCCGAGAAGCCGGCGTTGCCGCGGTTGCTCTTGGGGTTCTTGAGGTCGATTTCCTCGTGTGCCACGTTGAAGTCGCCGCAGGTGATCACGGGCTTGCCCGTCTCGTCCTCCAGGCCCTTCAGGAACGCGCGGTACGCGTCGTCCCAGGCCATGCGGCACTCGATGCGCGCGAGGCCCTCCTTGGCGTTCGGGGTGTAGACGTCCACGAACCAGAAGCGCTCGAACTCGAGGGCGCACACGCGGCCCTCCGTGGCGGCCTCGGCCACGAGCTGCGCGGCGTCGCCCTCGCCCGCGAAGGGCAGCAAGCTGTCCGCGTGGCGCACGGAGAGGGGCTCGCCGAGCGCCTCGGTGCGCGCGAACACGGCGGTGCCGGAGTAGCCCTTGCGCTCGGCGTAGCTCCACACCTGGGTGTACCCGGGGAGCTCGAGGGAGACCTGGCCGTCCTGGAGCTTCGTCTCCTGCAGGGCGAGGATGTCGGCGTCGAGCTCGCGCGCGATCTCTTCGAAGCTCGGTTCCTTCTTCAGCACGGCGCGCAGGCCGTTCACGTTCCATGAGGCGAACGAATAGGTTTCCATGGTCGCTCCAATGCGCGGGGGTCGGGTGGGCTGCCGCGGCGGCTCCGGGGTGCCCGGGGCGCCGCCCGGCGCGTTCAGACGGGTATCATGATACCGTGCGCGTTTGCGCGGCTTGGCGAGCGAGGGAGGAAGCCATGGCCCATCACGCAGAACCCATCACCGACGCTGCCCGTGCGGCGCAGACGCTCGAGCGCCTGTTCGACGAGCACGAGCACGCCGTCTTCTTCGGCGGCGCGGGCGTGTCCACCGCGAGCGGCATCCCGGATTTCCGCAGCGTCGACGGCTTGTATCGGCAGCACTTCGACTATCCGCCCGAGACGATGCTCTCGCATTCGTTCTACGTCGAGCACCCGGCCGAGTTCTTCCGCTTCTACCGCGAGCGCATGGTGGCGCTCGACGCGCAGCCCAACGCGTGCCACCGGACGCTCGCCGCGCTCGAGCACGCGGGGAAGCTTGACGCCGTGGTGACGCAGAACATCGACGGCCTGCATCAGGCGGCGGGGTCGCAGCGCGTCTGGGAGCTCCACGGCTCGGTGCACCGCAACATCTGCCAGGGCTGCGGGGCGGTCTACGATGCCGCCTGGGTGTGCTCGCGCGAGCACGAGGACGGTCGCGGCGTGCCCGTGTGCCCGGTGTGCGGCGGCACGGTGAAGCCCGATGTGGTGCTCTACGAGGAGCCGCTCGACGAGCGCGTGCTCGAGGGGGCGGTGCGCGCCATCGCCCAGGCCGGCCTGCTCGTGATCGGCGGGACGTCGCTCGTGGTCTACCCGGCGGCGGGGCTCACCCGCTACTTCCAGGGGGACGAGCTCGTCATCGTGAACCGCGACCCCACGCCGCAGGATGCCGCCGCCGACGTGCTCATCTCGTGCGACATCGCCCAGGCGTTCTCGTTCTAAAGGTTGGGGAAGTGATAAAACCCAGACAGGCTGGTTTTTATCATTTTGGCGGAAGGCGGCGCGGCGTTTCGCGTGTGGATACAATAGGGGAACGCGTCTTTTCGAAAGGACTTCCTCATGGCCCAAGACATCAAGGCATGGAGCTGCGGAAAGTACACCCTCACGTTCGATCGCCCGCGCATCATGGGCGTGCTCAACGTCACCCCCGACTCGTTCAGCGACGGCGGCGAGCACTTCGATGCCGATGCGGCGATCGCCCATGGTGTGGCGATGCTCGATGCCGGCGCCGACATCATCGACGTGGGCGGCGAATCGACGCGCCCCGGGTTCCATCCGGTCGATGCGGACGAGGAGGCGCGCCGCGTCCTGCCCGTCGTGCGGGCGCTCGCGCAGAAGGGCGCGATCGTGTCCATCGACACGCGCCACGTGGAGGTCGCGAAGGCGGCCGTGCGCGTGGGCGCGTCGATCGTGAACGACGTGACGGGCTTCACCGACCCCAAGATGGTCGATTTCGTGCAGTCGAGCACCTGCGGCGTGATCATCGTGCACGCGGGCGAGGTGTCCGACCAGCCCACGCACGCCCGCACGGCGGTGCAGCTCGACACCTCCGCCGCGGCCTACATGGCGGAGCGCGCCCGCGAGGCCGAGGAGGAGGCCGCCGCGGCGAAGAGCGGTCGGGGCCAGAGGCGCTCGCGCACGCGCCTGCTGGGCACGCCGAAGCTCTCGGGCGGGTACATGCAGCAGCAGCTCCCGTTCGCCGAGGCCTTCACGGCGGCCCCCGCGCAGGATGGCGCCGAGGCCGAGGGGGAGACGCCTGCCGCCCCGGACGCCCCGGAGGCGGCCGAGGGTGCTGCGGGCGCCGCGTCGCCGATCATGACCGACGAGCTCGCCGCCATGATGAGCCGCGCGTCCCGCCAGGCGCAGGCGTACGTGAGCACCTCGCAGCTGCGCCGGTTCACCCTGCCGGACTCCGCGCCCGTCATGCGCCACATCATGGGCTTCCTGTCCGACCAGGCGCGCGCCCTCATGCGCGCCGGCGTGGCGCGCGAGCGCATCTGCATCGACCCGGGTGCGGGCTTCGGCAAGACGACGAACGAGGACATCATCATCCAGCGCGAGACGGCCAAGATGGCCTCGCTCGGCTACCCGCTGCTGTGCGCGGTCTCGCGCAAGCGCTTCGTGGGCGCGATCTCGGGTGTCGAGGAGGCGGCCGACCGCGACGCCGCGACGTTCGGCGTGTGCCTGGGCGCCATCGAGAACGGCGCGAACATCGTCCGCGTGCACAACGTCGCGGGGTTCGCGCAGTTCCTCAACGGCTTCTGGGCGGTGGCGCGCCCCAACCCGCGCCGCGCCTTCGTGGCGCTCGGCTCCAACAAGGGACAGCGCCTGGACAACATCCGCGCCGCCCGCGACCTCATCGCCGAGATCCCGCTCACCTGCGTCTCGAACTGCTCGCGCATCTACGAGAGCGAGCCGGCCTACGAGACGCGCCAGGCGCCCTTCGCGAACGCGGTCATCGAGATCAAGACCGAGCTCGCGCCGACGGTGCTGCTCGACAAACTGCTTGAGGTCGAGGACAAGCTGGGGAGGAACCGCACGCGCAGCGCCCGCCGCAACGGGCCGCGCGTCATCGACTGCGACCTGCTCTGGATGGACGGCGAGACGCATGGCGGCGACAAGCTGCGCCTGCCGCACCCCAAGCTCGGCGAGCGCGACTTCGTGCTCGTGCCGCTCGAGGACCTCATGCACGACCCGGCGCGCTTCTTCCGCTACGAGGGCGTGCCCGTGCTCGATACCGAGGAGCGCGTGGGCCATGTGGTCGGCGAGCTCGGCTCCATGTAGCGCGGCGCCGTGGGACGGGTTTCGGTGAGGCGCTGCGCGGGCGAGGGACGCGCATGACGCGGGACGAGGCGTTGAGCGTGCTGGGCGTGGAGCCCGGCGCGTCGCGCGCGGAGATAGCCGCCGCGCACCGCGAGCTCGCGCAGATGCTCCACCCCGACAAGTTCGGTGAGAACAAGCGCCTCCGCGCCCGCGCTGAGCAGCAGATGAAGCGCATCAACGAGGCGCGCGACGTGCTGCTGAACGGTGCGGGCGGGGGCTCGGCCGGCTCCGGTTCCCGCGGCCGCGCGGCGTCCGCCCGGGGCGCGGGCGCTCCAGGGAGCTCGCCGGAGGCCATCCGCTTCGAGGCGGAGG
>NZ_CAPF01000056.1:0-33429 GCF_000321165.1 Enorma timonensis | reverse complement strand
CCCCGCCCCCGCTGCGGACGCCGCGCCCGTGGCCGCCGACCGCCGAGCGCTCCTCGCGCAGCTCTCCTACGATGAGCTCACGCGCACGCTTCTCCACACGTTCATCGGCTCGGCCGAGCCGCACCGTGCGCAGCGGGAGGCGCTCGACGCCCTCGCGCGCGGGGAGCGCACGCTCGCCGTCATGGGGACGGGGCGCGGCAAGTCGCTCATCTTCCAGGTGCATGCCGTGCGCGAGGCGGTGCTGCGCGGCCAGGCGAGCATCCTCGTCTACCCGCTGCGCGCGCTCGTGGCCGATCAGGCGTTTCACCTCGTGAGCGCCTGCGCCGCCCTCGGCGTGCGCGCCGCCGTGCTCACGGGCGAGAGCACGCGCGCGGCACGCGACCGGGCGTTCGCCGAGCTCGCGGCGGGCTCGCTCGATATCGTGCTCACCACGCCGGAGTTCCTCGCCATCCATGTCGGGCGCTTCGAGCGCTGCGGCCGCGTGGGCTTCGTCGTCGTCGACGAGGCGCACCATGTGGCGCGCGCCCGCGCGGGCGAGCGGAGCGCCTACCTGGAGCTTCCGCATGTGCTCGCCGCGCTCGGGGAGCCCTGCGTGCTCGCCGTCACCGCCACGGCCGATGCGTCTGCCGCACGCGACATCACGGGGCTTTTGGGCATCGAGCGCGTCGTGGTCGACCCCACGGTCCGCGAGAACCTGGAGCTGGAGGACGACCGCGACCTCGCGAGCCGCGAGAACCGCCTCGTCTCCATCGTGGCGACGGGCGAGAAGTGCGTCGTGTACGTGAACTCGCGCGACCAGGCCACCTCCCTCGCCCGTACCCTGCGCAAGCGCGTGCCGGAGCTCGCTGGCCGCGTCGCGTTCTACCACGCGGGCCTTGCGCGCGCGGACCGCGCCCGCGTCGAGGAGGCGTTCCGCACGGGCAACCTCACCTGCATCGTGTCCACCTCCGCGTTCGGCGAGGGCGTGAACCTGGCCGACATCCGCCACGTGGTCCTCTACCACATGCCGTTCTCGGCCACGGAGTTCAACCAGATGAGCGGCCGCGCCGGCCGCGACGGGGCGCCCGCGACCGTGCACCTGCTCTACTCCGCGCGCGATGCCCGCATCAACGAGCGCCTGCTCGACGCCGCCGCCCCCGAGCGCGACGAGCTCGTCACGCTCTACCGGGCGCTGCAGACCATGTGGCGCTCGAACCTCACGCAGACGGGCGAGCGGAGCTTCTCGGCGACCGACCGCGACATCGCGGGCATGTGCCTCGCCATCGACGCGCGCACGCCCGTGGACGAGCGCATGGTGGAGAGCGGCATCGCCATCTTCGAGGAGCTCGGCTTCACGAGCGTCTCGGGCGTGGAGGCCGCGCGCCGCATCGAGATGGTCGAGAACCCGGGGCGCATGGAGCTCACCGCCTCCATCCGCTATCTCGAGGGGCTGCGCACGCGCAACGCGTTCGACACCTTCCGCCGCTGGGCGCTCGATGCGCCCGCTCGTGATATGCTTGCACGAGTGAACCGTCCTATCACGCCGCAGGCTCCCGCGGCCCGGGGTTAGGGGATACCATGGATGCTGCAACGCGTGCCGCGCACGATGCGTCGCTCATGTCGTCCGCGAAGATGATGCACTACACCCGTGCGGACGACCTGCCACCCGAGATCTGCGCGGATGACTACGACAACCTGGCGCAGCTGTGCGCGAAGTACATGAGCGCCGAGGACTGCGCCACGGTGGAGCACGCCTACTGCTTCGCGGCCGAGAAGCACTCCGCGCAGCGCCGCCGCTCCGGCGAGCCCTACATCAACCACCCCGTTGAGGTCGCCATCATCCTGGCGGAGCTCAACATGGACTGCGACGTGGTGTGCGCGGCGCTGTTGCACGACACGGTCGAGGACACCGAGGTCTCGCTCGCCGACGTGACGAGCCTCTTCGGCGAGACCATCGCCGTGCTCGTGGACGGCGTCACGAAGCTCACGAACATCGAGGTCGACAACATCGACGAGAAGCAGGCGCTCAACCTGCGCAAGATGTTCCTCGCCATGTCGCAGGACATCCGCGTCATCATCGTCAAGCTCGCCGACCGCCTGCACAACATGCGCACCCTCGCGGCGCTCCGCGAGGACCGGCGGCTGTTCAAGGCGCGCGAGACCATGGACGTGTATGCGCCGCTCGCCGACCGCCTGGGCATGAGCTCCATCAAGTGGGAGCTCGAGGACCTCTCGTTCTTCTACCTCGAGCCCGAGGCGTACCAGCGCATCGCGCGCATGGTGGCCGAGAGCCGCGAGGTGCGCGAGCGCTACCTCGCCGAGACCATCAAGACGCTCACCGACGAGCTCAAGCGCGCCGGCCTCACCGATTTCCAGGTGAACGGCCGCTCGAAGCACTACTGGTCCATCTACCAGAAGATGAAGCGCAAGGGCAAGGAGTTCTCCGAGATCTACGACCTCGTGGCGCTCCGCGTGATCTGCCGGACGGTGGGCGACTGCTACTCGGCGCTCGGCGCGGTGCACACCCTCTGGCACCCCATGCCCGGCCGCTTCAAGGATTACATCGCCACGCCGAAGCTCAACAACTACCAGTCGCTCCATACCACGGTCATCGGTCCCACGGCGCGCCCGCTCGAGATCCAGATCCGCACCTACGAGATGCACGAGCAGGCCGAATACGGCATCGCGGCCCACTGGCTGTACAAGAAGTCGGGTGGGTCGAGCGCCGCGAAGAGCTCGGAGGCGCAGAAGCTCGACGACCAGATCAACCGCCTCAAGCACTCGCTCGACTGGGTGACCGCCGAGGAGATCGACGACCCCAAGGAGTTCCTCGACACGCTCAAGGTCGACCTCTACGACCAGGAGATCTTCGTCTTCACGCCGAAGGGCGAGCTCATGAGCCTGCGCGCGGGCGCCACGCCGCTCGACTTCGCCTACGCGGTTCACACCGAGGTGGGCAACCATTGCGTGGGCGCGCGGGTGAACGGCGTGCAGACGCCGCTCGCGCACGAGCTGCAGATGGGCGACCGCGTGGAGATTCTCACGAACAAGAACGCGCGCCCCTCGCGGGACTGGCTCGCGCTCGTGCGCACCCCGTCGGCACGCTCGAAGATCAAGCGCTACTTCGCCGCCGCTACGAAGGACGAGAACGCCGCCGCCGGCCGCGAGGCGCTCGCGAAGGACCTGCGCAAGCGCGGCTACGGCATCTCCACGCAGCGCACGACGCGCGCGCTGAACACCGTGTGCGAGCAGCTCAACTACGTGCGCGTCGAGGACCTGTTCGCGGCGATCGGCTCGGGCAAGGTGGCGTGCCGCATGGTGGGCAACCGCGTGCAGCAGATTCTCGACCCGCAGCCCGAGGAGAAGCATGGCTCGGACGTGGAGGCGGTGCTCGCGGCGCGCGGGTCGAACCGCAAGCCGCGCCGGCCGCGTCGCGACAACTCCGGCGTGATCGTGAAGGGCAACGCGGGCAACGACCTGCTCGTGCGCCTCGCGCACTGCTGCAACCCCGTCGCGGGCGACGACATCGTGGGCTTCATCACGCGCGGCCGCGGTGTGTCGGTGCACCGGGCGAACTGCCCGAACGTGAAGGGCCTCATGGAGCATGCGGAGCGCATGATCGAGGTCGAATGGGACAAGGGCGCCGACGCGCTCTTCCAGGTGGAGATCGTGGTCGAGTGCCTCGACCGCATGGGGCTGCTGAAGGACGTGACGATCGCCATCGGCGACGCGGGCGCGAACATCCTCTCCGCCTCCACCTCCACCGACCGCAACGGCGGCGCCGAGCTGCGCTTCCTCGTGCAGATCTCGGACGCGAGCGGGCTCGACCCGCTGCTCGCGCAGATCAGCCGGGTGGAGAGCGTATACGACGCGCGGCGCCTCATGCCGGGGGAGGGTGCCACGACCCGCAAGCCGCGCGGATAACTTGTTCGGGCGGGGGCGTCCGGCGTTTTCCTCCACTGCTCAGACAGTCCTCGGAACAAGGCCGAGGGGCCTTGTTCCTGCGGAACTCGCGTGGAGGAAAACGCCGGACGCCCCGCACGAGGGTTACGGTGTCGCGCGGGTTGCGGGGTGCCACGGGGCCTCCGCACAGTAGTTTTTGATGAAAGGGTTGTTATGGGTGAGGTGGATACGAAACCGATGGGGCATGTGAGGGTCGAATCGGTTGTGAATGGGCCGGTGGAGACGAATACGTATTTCGTCATCTCCGGGGACGAGGCGCTCGTGATCGATCCGGCGTGGGACGGGGAGCACCTTGCGCGCACGTTCTTGGAGGCGCACCCGGACGTGCGCGTCACGGGGATCGTGTGCACGCACGCGCATGCGGACCACACCGGCGGCGTGGCGGGCATGCGGCGCGTGCTCGGCGACGCGGTGCCCTACATCGTGTCCGAGGTCGATGCCGCCTACCTCGCGCGCGCGGTCGACGCCATGCGCGAGCTCTGGGGCATCGAGTCCGAGGTCCCGCCCGCGCCCGACCGCACCGTGCGCGAGGGCGACCGCATCCGCGTGGGCGACGTCTCGTTCCAGGTGATCGAGACGCCGGGGCACACGCCGGGCGGCATCGTGCTCTTCGCGGCCACGGAGGACGGCGACATCGCCTTCGTGGGCGACACGCTCTTCCCGGGCGGCTGCGGCCGCACGGACCTCGAGGGCGGTGACGATGCCGCCATCATGCGCTCGATCGCGAAGCTCGGCGCGAGCCTGCCCGTCGACACGCGTTGCTGCATCGGCCACGGGCCCTCCACCACCATCGCCCGCGAGCTCGAGGTGAACCCGCTCATGAGCCAGGTGCGCCGCTCGGACGAGCGGTAGCCGCGGGGGCGCCTGTGTTTCGCGCGCGCGACGGCGCAAGACGTTCGCTGCGCGCGCTGCCGGGCGTGGTATCCTAGTCGTTGTGTTCAATTCCATGCATGGGAGGTTTTGTATGCTCGTCAATGCAGCCGAAATGCTCAAGAAGGCCGAGGCCGGCCACTATGCCCTCGGCGCGTTCAACACGAACAACCTGGAGTGGACGCTCGCCATCCTCCAGGCGGCCGAGGAGGCCCAGTCGCCGCTCATCATCCAGTGCAGCGCCGGCGCTGCGAAGTGGATGGGCGGCCTCAAGGTCTGCGCCGACATGGTGAAGGCCTGCGTCGAGTCCCAGGACATCAGCGTCCCCGTCGCCATCCACCTCGACCACGGCACCTATGAGGATTGCTTCAAGGCCATCGACGCTGGGTTCACCTCGATCATGTACGACGGCTCCCACGAGGAGACGTTCCAGATCAACCTCGACCGCACCAAGGAGCTCGTCGAGATCGCCCACAGCAAGGGCCTCTCCATCGAGGCCGAGGTCGGCGGCATCGGCGGCACCGAGGACGGCGTGACCTCCAACGGCGAGCTCGCCGACCCCGCCGAGTGCAAGCAGATCGCCGAGCTGGGCGTCGACTTCCTGGCCTGCGGCATCGGCAACATCCACGGCGTGTACCCCGATGACTGGGCCGGCCTTTCCTTCGATCGCCTGGCCGAGATCAAGGCCCAGGTCGGCGACCTGCCGCTCGTGCTCCACGGCGGCAGCGGTATCCCCGAGGACCAGATCAAGAAGGCCATCTCGATGGGCGTCTCCAAGATCAACGTGAACACGGACCTGCAGATCGCCTTCACGACCGCCCTGCACGAGTACTTCGCCGAGGGCAAGGACACCCAGGGCAAGGGCTACGACCCGCGCAAGGTGCTCAAGCCCGGCCGCGACGCTATCGTCGCGCGCACGCGCGAGCTCATGGAGCAGTTCGGCTCGGTGGGCATGGCCTAAATGTAAAATAACCCCAGGGGTTTTCTTACATGGGCGAGCTTCCGGCGGTGGCCGGGAGCTCGCCTTCTTTGTGTCGAAGTTCAGCGCTGGGGGTTTCGCGCCCGACCTTTATGCCTTGCGCGAGCGCACCACGTAGCGGTAGCGCTCGCTCGCGATGAGCTGGCGGTTCACGTAGACGATGTCGCTCGGATCCCGCCCGTAGACCGTCTCGAGGACCTCGAGCAGCGCGTCGCCCTCCGCCACGTCGAGCAGCTCGGCGGTCTGGGCATCCGCCCGGCCGATGCTGAAGCTATCCTCGAAGCCGCAGATCCCCTTGCCCCCCTCGGTCTTGATGATCTCGAAGAGCGAGCGGTTCTCGAGCGCGCACCCCAAGAGGAAGCGGTAGCGCAGCGGGAAGTAGTCGTGCTCCACGATCACGGGCGTGCCGCCCGCCATCCGCAGGCGCCGGATCTCGATGAGCTTCTCGTCCGCGCAGCCCAGGAGCGCGGCTATGGACGGGTCGGCGGGCAGCTCGCCCGTCATGAGGATGCGCGTCGCGGGCTCGAGCCCCATCTCGAGGCAGGTCTCCGTGAAGCTGCCCGAGGTGAGCGCGCTCTCGACGATGGTGGTCGGCCGCACGAACGTGCCCTTGCCGCGTCGTTTGACGAGGACGCCCTCGTCGACGAGCATCCCGAGCGCCGCGCGTACGGTGACCCTGCTCACCCCGTACGCTTCGACGAGCTCGCTTTCCGAGGGCAGGCGGTCGCCCGGTTTGTAGATGCCGGCCTCGATTTTCCGGGAGAGGTCGGCGCGGAGCTGCTCTTGCAGCGTGAATGCATATCGGTTCTCGACTTCGCTCACAGGTGGCTCCTCAGTACATGCGCCAAGGGTGCGCGAATGAATAACGAACGTAACCTATTGTATACGTCGGGCGATGCGCGCGCACGGTTGCGCACGGCGCGCCCGTGTCCCCGCGGATACGTCGTCGCGTGGCAGCCCGCTTGCGACCGTCCCGCCGCCACCCCGCGCCCTGCCGCTCGCCTGTAACAGGTTGCGCGCTCGGGAATTTCATACCTAAACCTGTATTAACTTATGTTATGACTTATATGTACGCATGACCGAAGAATCGGGGGGTGGTTGGTATGCCGGAAGCGGAGAAGAGCAGGTTCCTCTCTTTGTTCCGCGAGCGAAAGCCCGTGATGGCGATGCTCCATCTGAAGGGGTCGGATCCAGACGATGTCTTCGATCGCATGAAGCGCGAGCTCGACATCTACGTGCGCGAGGGCGTGGACGCCGTCATCGTCGAGGACTATTTCGGCACCTACGGGGATATGCGACGGGCGCTCGCCTACATCCAGGAAACGAAGCCGGACATCGTCTACGGGGTGAACTGCCTCAACATCGACGCCATGGGCTTCGAGCTCGCGATGGAGTTCGACGCGGCGTTCGTGCAGCTCGACTCCGTGGTGGGGCACGTGAAGCCGCGCGACGAGGAGGCGCTCGCGGCGTTCCTCGAGCTCTACCGCAGCCGTTATACGGGTTGCGTCCTCGGCGGGGTGCGCTTCAAGTACCAGCCCGTGCTCTCAGAGCGCTCGCTCGAGGAGGACCTCGCCATCGCGCGCGGCCGCTGCGACGCGGTGGCGGTGACGCAGGACGCGACCGGCCAGGAGACGTCGCTCGACAAGATCCGCGCCTTCCGCGCGGGCCTCGGCGACTTCCCGCTCATCGTCGCGGCGGGCGTCACCCCGGAGAACCTGCGGGAGAGCTTCAAGATCGCCGACGGCGCCGTGGTGGGCAGCTATCTCAAGGACACGCACCGCGACGATGGCGAGCTCTCGGCGGCGCACGTGCGGGAGTTCATGGACGCCGTCCGGCGCGTGAGGGAGGAATGCGCATGATCAAGATGACCCGTGTCGACCACCGACTGCTGCACGGCCAGGTCGCGTTCACGTGGATCAAGGCGGTGGGGGCGGACTGCATCCTCATCGCCAACGACGCCGTGGCCAAAGACGAGCTGCGCATGGCGGTGCTCAAGATGGCCAAGCCCCAGGGCACGAAGCTCGTCATGAAGAGCGTCGACGACTCCATCAAGGCGCTCATAAGCGGCGTGACCGACAAGTACAACCTGTTCATCATCACCGAGAGCATCGAGGACGTGTGGCGCCTGTGCCGCGCGGTGCCCCAGATCCGCGAGGTGAACATCGGCGGCGTGAAGCCGGAGGACGGCAAGCGCCAGATCTCGAAGGCCGTGTTCGTCTCGGATGAGGAGTGCGCGCGCATCCGCGATCTGGTGGACGACGGCGTCCACGTGTTCGTCCAGATGACCCCGTCCGACGAATCGGACGAGGCCATGAAGCTCATCGGTTAGGGAGGAGCGTTCCATGGATAACCTGATGATGCAAACCGTGTTCATCTTCTTCGTGTCCGCCTTCGGATACTGCAACAGCGTGTTCAACAGCGCGCTGCTCAACCGCCCGCTCGTGCTCGGCACGCTCACGGGCTTCGCACTCGGTGACGTGGCACTCGGCTGCCAGGTGGGCGCCACGCTCGAGCTCGTGTACCTGGGTGCCCAGGCCATCGGCGCGAGCAACCCGCCCGACATGACCTCCGGCTCCGTGATCGGCACCGCCTACGTCATCGCGGCGGGCGCCGACGTGGCGGAGGCCGTGGCCATCGCCGTGCCCGTGTCGCTGCTCATGTCCATGTGGTCGAACTTCCTCATGGCGGTCGTCGGCCCCATCATGGCCGGCAAGGCGGACCAGTACGCGCTCGCCTGCAACCGCCGCGGCATCGACCTCATGCACTGGGGCTTCGTGCTCATCCAGGTCGTCTCGGCCTCCGCGCTCTGCGCCGCGGGCTTCTACGTGGGCACCCAGGCCATCCAGGGCATCGTCGACGCCATCCCGGCGTTCATCACCGACGGCCTCAACTACGCCATGGGCATCATCCCGGCCATCGGCTTCGCGATGCTCGCCCGCATGATCATGTCCAAGAAGCTCGCGTGCTTCCTGTTCATGGGCTTTTTGCTCGTGGCCTACGGCGGGCTCTCCGTCGTAGGGGTCACCGCCGTCGCCGCGGTGATCGCCGCCGTCCTCGTCTTCAACACCGGCCTCTTCGCGCCCGCGCAGGCCGCGGCCGATGTGGACGACAACGAGTTCTAACCGCGTTCCCGAGTAGAAGACCCGAAGGAGGTTTTCGCCATGTCCCAACCTACGACCGCGCCCGAGCGCAAGCTCACCGCCCGCGACCTGCGCAGGGTGTTCTGGCGCTCCTGCATGCTCGATAGCTCGTGGAACTACGAGCGGCAGCAGAACATCGGCTATTCGTTCGGCATCGTGCCGGTGATCGAGAAGGTCTACGAGCCCGGCAGCGAGAAGCAGCGGCGCGCCTACGCCCGCTCGCTCGACTTCATGGCTATCACGCCGCAGCTGTCCACGCTGCTCATGGGCATCGATGCCGCCATGGAGGAGGAGAACGCCGCCAACGACGACTTCGACGACTCCGCCATCACCGCCGTCAAGACCTCGCTCATGGGGCCTCTGGCCGGTATCGGCGACTCGCTCATCGCCGGCACGCTCCGCGTGATTGGCACCGGCATCGCCATCGGCTTCGCCCAGCAGGGCAGCCCGCTCGGCGCCATCCTGCTGCTCCTCATCTTCAACATCCCCGGCCTCCTCATCCGCTGGTTCGGCCTCAAGCTCGGCTACCAGTACGGCTCGACGTTCATCACGGATGCCGCGAAGGGCGGCGTCATGGAGAAGGTCACCTACGCGGTGAGCGTGGTGGGCCTGGCCGCCATCGGCGCGATGGTGGCGAGCTACGTATCGCTCGACCTCTCCATGATCACGGTGGGAACGGGCGACTTCGCCCAGCCCATCTCGGACTACTTCGACATGATCATGCCGTGCCTGCCGCAGCTTGCCGTCTTCGGCTTCATGTACTGGATCATGGGCAAGAAGATCAAGACCACCTATGTGCTCGTCGCGACCATCGTGGTGTGCATCGCCGCGTGCTGGGTGGGTTCGCTGCTGTAAGGATGCCGTAAGGAGCGCGCGCGAGCCGCCGTTGACGGAACTCGATTCAGTTGTGTGCGCATCGTTTGGCGCCGCCGCGTGAAAGGGCGCCCGCGCCCCGGGCTTACCTGGGGTTTCGCGGGCGCCCTTTTTGCATGGCGCGGGATGGCCCGGTGAGCAGCACACACAACTGGAGTGAGGTGCCCAGGCGGGCGCCCTCCCGACGATGCGCGCGGTCTCCGCGCAGCGCGCACTCCACTGTGCTAAAGTAGTGCGACTGCCGAATGGTCGCAGAAAGAGGGGCGAGCACATGAACACGACGCCGTGGGGATTCCGTGACATCCTGCCCGAGGAGGCCGGCGCGCGCGAGGAGATCGCGGGCACGGTGCGGGCGTGCTTCAAGGCGCATGGGTACCTGCCGGTGGAGACGCCGCTTCTGGAGGACGCCGGCTCGCTCGGTGCGCGCGGCCGCGTCGTGGACACGCCGTTTCGGCTCTTCGACGACGACGGGCGGCTGCTCGTGGTGCGCTCGGACAACACCCTGCCCATCGTGCGGCTCGTCTCCACGCGCCTGCGCGGCGCGCGTCTGCCCCTGCGTATGCGTTACGAGGCGCCCATCGTGCGCTCCCAGCCGCGCAACGTGGGCGCGGCGCGCCAGTTCACGCAGCTGGGCTTCGAGCTCATCGGCGAGGGCGGCGAGGCGGGCGACGCGGAGATGCTCGCGCTCGTGATCGATGCCCTGCGGGCGCTCGAGCTGCCCTCGTGGCATATCGTGGCGAGCAGCGTGCGCCCCTTCATGGAGCTCATCGCGCGCGCGGGCGACGAGGGCTTCGCGCGCGAGGCGCTCGCGCTCGTGCACGCGAACAACTTCGTCGACCTCGACGCGCAGCTCACGGCGAGCGGCCTGCCCGAACCCGTGCGCCGTGCCATCTCCGAGCTGCCGCGGCTCCACGGGGGCGTCGAGGCGCTCGACCGCGTGGACGCGCTCATGGCTGCGGCGGGCGTCGCGGGATCCCAGACGCGCGAGCTCCGCGCCCTCGCGGCCCGGTTCGCGGAGCAGGCGGCCGCGGGCTCGCTTTCCTTCGACTTCTCCATCATGAACTCGTTCGACTACTACACCGGCCTCGTGTTCAAGGTGTACGCGGGGAACCTCTCCGACCCGGTGGGCTCGGGCGGACGCTACGACGCGACCCTCGACGGCGTCATGGCGGCCGCGCCGCACGTCCCCGCTGCGGGCTTCGCGTTCTCGCTCGAGCGGCTCGAGGCGGCGCGCCTCGCGGACGACGATGCGCACGGCGCCGACGCGGACCATGCGGTGGCACGGGCGGCAGAGGAGCCGCTGCGCGTCGCGGTCCCGAAGGGGTCGCTCAAGGAGGGTACCGTGCGCGCGCTCGAGGCGGCGGGCTTCGATGCCTCCGAGCTGCGCGATCCCGGGCGGCGCCTCATCGTGCGCGCCCGCGACCTGCGCGCCGGCGCGAACGACGCCGTGGGCGACATCGAGCTCGTGATCGTGCGCGCCACCGACGCCCCGGCGTTCGTGTCGGCGGGCGGGGCGGACTGCGGCTTCTGCGGCCGCGACTCCCTCATCGAGGCGGGGCTCGACCTGCTCGAGCTCATCGACATGGGCTACGGCGCGTGCCGCTTCATCGAGGCGGAGCCCGCGGGCCGCGCCGGGGCGGCCGAGCGCGCCTACGCGCGGCGCGGTTGCTTGCGCGTGGCCACGAAGTACCCGCGCATCGCCGCCGCCTGGTACGAGCAGCGGGGCATCGCGGCGGACATCGTGACGCTCCACGGCAACATCGAGCTCGGCCCCATCGTCGGGATGACCGACCGCATCGTGGACATCACGGCGACGGGCCGCACGCTGCGCGAGAACGACCTCGTCATCACCGGCGAGATCATGGAGTGCACGGCGCGCTTCTTCGTAAATCCCGGCCGCGCCCGGCTCGACCCCCGCGTGCGCGCGCTCGCGGCGCGGCTCGAGGAAGCCGCCGGCTCGCTGGCCTAGGCGACGGGTTTAGGCGCCGAGCGCGGCTTCGAGCTGGGCGAGCGTGGGGATGGACGCCTGCGCGCCCGCGGCCTGCACGGCAAGCGCCGCCGCCGCGGTGGCGCGGTGCGCCGCGTCTGCCAGGTCACACCCGTCGGCGAGGGCCGCGGCGAGCGAGCCCACGTAGGTGTCGCCCGCGGCGGTGGTGTCGAGCGCCTTGACCGTGCGAGCGGGGATGTGGTGGATGGTACCGCTGCGCGCGTCCCGCACGTCCGACCCGGCGGCGCCGCGCGTGATGACGACGCTCCCCGCGCCGAGCCCCGCGAGCACCTCCATCGCCTGCGCGACGGTTTCCCCATCTTCCGGAAGCACGCCGGTATACGCGGCGCACTCGGTCTCGTTCAAGCAGAGCACATCGACGTATCCCCAGGTATCATCCGGCAGCGGGCATGCCGGAGCGGGGTTGAAGATGGTGGTGAGCCCCATGTCGCGCGCATGCGCGAGGGCGGCCCGCGTCGCGTCGAGCGCGCATTCGAGCTGCGTGACGAAGATGTCGCCGGGCTGCGCGGCGCGGTCGAGCGCGGCGCAGGCGTCCTCGGCGGTGAGGACGTGGTTCGCGCCGGGCTCCACGATGATGCGGTTGTCGCCTTCGCTCCGCACGATGAGCGCGATGCCGGTCGGTGCCGCATCCGCGCACACGAGCTCGGTCGTGTCGATGCCGTCCGAGCTGAGGCCGCCGGAGAGCTCGCGGCCGAAGGCGTCGGCACCCACCGCGCCGATCATGCATGTCCGGGCACCGAGGCGCGCCGCGGCGACGGCCTGGTTGGCACCCTTGCCGCCCGCCCCCATGACGAGGTCGCGGCCCATGATGGTCTCGCCGGCGAGCGGCGGGCGGTCGCAGGCGATGGAGAGGTCCATGTTCAGGCTTCCGAATACGATGACGCGGCTCATGGCGTCTCCTTTCCCGGTGGTCGAGGGTGGCTTTACGCGCAGCGGCTCACGAGCGCGAGCGTGCGCTCCATGAAGCGCTCGACGAAGCGCTCCGCATCGACGGTGAGCGCAATCCGCGAGCGGCCGCTCGGGCAGGTGACGCGCGCCGGGTCGCCGATGGTGCGCCCGCGGCCGGCGCCTTCGGTCTCGACCATGAGGTCGCAGGCGAAGGTGCCGACGAGGCCGGGGTCGAGCGCCGCCGCCACCGCGAGCGGGTCGTGCAGGTTGCAGCCCGGAACGCCCGTGGGATGCGCCTCCTCGGTGACGTCGATGTAGTAGGCGAGCATGTCGGAGAGAAACGCGCCCGTCGCCGTGCCGGTGGCACGGAATTCCTCGGCCTGCGCGCGCGTGAGCTTCACCTGCGTGGTCACATCGAGGCCGATCATCGTTAGGTCGGTGCCGGCTGCGAAGAGGGCATTCGTCGCCTCGGGATCCTGCAGGACGTTCGCCTCGGCGAAGGGGGTGACGTTGCCGGGCTGCGTGAGCGCACCGCCCATCATCACGACGCGCATGCGGCGGGCGATGTCAGGCGCTGCCTGGAGCGCGGCCGCGATGGTCGTCGAGGCGCCGGTGGGGACGATGACGAGCTCGTCTGGCGTGTGGGTGCGCACGGCGTCGATGATGAAGTCGACCGCGCCCGTCGCCTGCACCGAGCTGCGCGCTCGGACGGGCACCAGCGCCCCGCCGAGCCCGTTCGCCCCGTGGAAGCGGGCGCTCTCGGGCATGACCTCGAAGCCGTCCGCCCAGCTCGGGTGGTCGATGCCCGCGAAGACGGGAACCTCCGAGCGGCCGAAGAGCTCGAGCAGGGCGAGGTCGTTCGCGACGCCTTGCTCGACGGTCACGTTGCCGAACGTCCCCGTGACGCCGATGAGCTCCGCCTCGGGCGAGGCGAGCGCATAGGCGAGCGCGAGGGTGTCGTCGATGCCGGTGTCGAGGTCGAGGATGAGCTTCGTCATGTAAGCCTCCTTACGAGGGCGTTCCCGTCACCCCTAGGGTAGCACTGAGTCATTGGGGACGGGTTCAAATGACTCAGTGAGTCAATGGGGACGGGTTCGTTTGACTCAGGCTCGACCTGGTTGTTGGATCCTGCGGGCGCGCGGGTGCGATTGCGCTGAACGTCCGGGCATGCGGGACGGGATTTTCATGTCGGACGCTGAAAAATGGTGGTGGAATTCAGATATGCACGATTGAGACGACCGGAGGGTGCCTCTGGGGGTTGCCGCATACGAGGTTTGCGTCGCCCGGCCTTCCGAATCCTGGGGTTTCTCAGCTGCAATCCTGCCGCACGCGTCATCGGCGCGCCGCGGCGATACCTTTCCCGAGCCTGAATCGTGCATATCTGAATTCCACCACCACAATTCGGTCTCGCAATGAAAAAAATGGCTCGGCCACGCTCTTGAGTCATTGGGGACGGGTTCAATTGACTCAGTGAGTCAATTGAACCCGTCCCCAATGACTCACCTCGTGCGTTGCAGGACGGTTACGCAGGCAACCGACCGCGCGCAGCGTTTGTACGGAACGCTTTAGCATGCTAAAGTTGGGCGGAACATCATGAGCAAGGGCGCGCGGGCTCGCCGTGCGCCCTTTCAGGTTGCACCGACGCCGCGCATCCGCCGCGCCGCGCAGACGGGAGATTCGCATATGAAGACCATCGTCCTCGAACCCGGCGAGCGCCTCCAGCTCGCGCAGCTCATCCGCAAGGGCGTGCTGCCGGAGTCCGTCGTCGCCTCTGCCCGCGACATCGTGGCGGACGTGCGCGCCCGCGGCGACGAGGCGCTGCGGGACTACAGCAAGCGCTTCGACGGTGTCGAGCTCGGGTGCCTGCGCCTGCCGCAGGAGGTGCTCGACGGCGCGCTCGATGCGGTGGACGAGCCGTTCCGCGCGGCGCTCGAGAAGGCGGCGCGCCAGATCCGCGACTTCCACGCGCGCGAGCTCGAGCAGTCGTGGTTCACGACGCGCGCAGACGGCACGCTCCTCGGCGTGAAGGTGACGCCCGTCCGGGCGGCCGGCCTGTACATCCCTGGCGGCCGCGCCCAGTACCCCTCCACGGTCCTCATGAACGTCATCCCCGCGAAGGTCGCGGGTGTGGAGCGCATCGTCATGGTCACGCCGCCGCAGCGCGACGCGGCGGGGGCGACGGGCGGCATCTCGCCCTACACGCTCGCCGCGGCGGCCGTGGCCGGCGTGGACGAGATCTACACCGTGGGCGGTGCGCAGGCCATCGCCGCGCTCGCGTACGGCACGGAATCCATAGCGCCCGTCGACGTGATCACCGGTCCCGGCAACGCGTACGTGGCCGCCGCGAAGCAGCTCGTCTCGGGCGACGTGGGCATCGACATGATCGCCGGCCCCTCCGAGGTGTGCGTGCTCGCCGACGCCACGGCCGAGCCCGCCATCGTCGCCGCCGACCTCATGGCGCAGGCCGAGCACGACCCGCTCGCTGCCTGCTATCTCGTGACCTGCGACGCCGCCTTCGCACGGCGCGTGCAGGAGGCCATCGAGGCGCTCATCGTCCAGAGCCCGCGCGCCGACATCACGCGCGCCTCGCTCGACAACGAGGGCACCATCGTGGTGGCGGCCGACCTCGCCGCCGCCGTGGACGCGGTGAACACCATCGCGCCCGAGCACCTCGAGCTCCATTGCGCCGACGCCCTCGGCCTGCTCGGCTCCATCCGCAACGCGGGCGCTATCTTCGTGGGCGCGTGGAGCTCCGAGCCCCTCGGCGATTACGTCGCCGGCCCCAACCACACGCTCCCCACGGGCGGCACGGCGCGCTTCTCGAGCCCGCTGTCCGTCTCCGATTTCCAGAAGCGCTCCTCGGTCGTATGCTATACACCGGAGGGGCTGCTCGCCGACGCGCCCGCCACGCAGGAGCTCGCCGAGGGCGAGGGCTTGTGGGCGCATGCGCTCTCGGTGGGGCTGCGGCGCCGCCTGCTCGCTCAGGGGCCCGACGCCGTCGACACCGGCACGCTCGCCTCCGAGGATCTGACGGGCATCGCCTGGCCGGCCGACGACGCGTCCGTGATCGCTGCGGGCTGCGGCGCCGGCGCGCCGAACCAGGCGGTGCGAGGGGAGGAGCGATAGGATGATGATCGAGTTATCCGAGCGCATGCGCGCACTCGTGCAGCCGCACCTGGTGGACGCCGAGCCGTACGACCCGATGTTCTCGCCCACGCGCATCAACCTCTCGGCGAACGAGAACACCTACGGCATCCCGGCCGCGGTGCGCGCGCATATCGATGAGGCGCTCGCGCAGGCCACGCTCAACCGCTACCCGGACGCGATGTCGAACGAGCTGCGCGACGAGATCGCCGCCTGGCACGGGGTGCGGCGCGAGCAGGTCTGCGTGTGCAACGGCGGGGACGAGGGGATCTTCAACCTTCTGCTCGCCTTCGGCGGCGCCGGGCGCACGGTTCTCACCTGCCCGCCCGATTTCAGCGAGTACGCGCAGTTCGCGCAGCTGCTGCAGACCTCGGTCGCGACGGTGTTCCGCGACCCCGAGACCATGCTGCCCGACGGTCCCGCGCTCGTCGAGGCCGCGCGCGCGGCGAACCTCGCGATCGTGACCTCGCCCAACAACCCCACGGGCGACCTCATGCCGCTCGACCTCGTCGCCGCGCTCTGCGATGCCTGCCCCGGTCTCGTGATGGTGGACGAGGCGTACATGAAGTTCGCCGAACCCGGCGCCTCCGCGCTCGCGCTTCTGGACGAGCACCCGAACCTCGTGGTGCTCCGGACGTTCTCGAAGGCGTTCGGGGAAGCGGGCGTGCGCTGCGGCTACATCATCGCCGCGCCGGATGTCATCGACGTCTACGCCGCCGTGCGCCAGATCTACTCCGTGAACGTCCTCTCGCAGGCGGCCGCGCTCGTGGCACTGCGCGAGCGCGCGGCGTTCGACGAGGCCATCGCGACGATCAAGCGCGAGCGCGAGCGCGTCTACACGAGCATCGAGCAGCTGCTCGCCGGCACTGCAGCGGGCGCGCGCGTCTGGCCGAGCTCGGGCAACTTCCTGCTCGTGCGGCTGCCCGGCTGCGCGAGCCGCATCCGCACGCGGCTGCGCGACGAGTATTCCATCTTGGTGCGCGATTTCAGCGCGGCGCCCGGCCTCGCGGACTGCCTGCGCATCACCATCGGTACGCCCGCAGAGAACGACGAGGTGCTCGCCGCCCTCGGCGCGCTCGTGAAGGAGGAGCTCGCATGACCATCTACAAGAAGCAGCACCGCGACCTCGCCGCGACGTCGGCGGCCACGGCGACGGAGAGCGCCGCGCGCACGAGCGCCGGCCTGGACGACCTCTTCTCGGCGAGCACGCGCACGGCGACCGTCCAGCGCGTGACGGGCGAGACCGACATCACGCTCTCGCTCTCGCTCGACGGGCACGGTGCCTGTGACATCACGACCGGCGTGCCGTTCTTCGACCACATGCTCAACGCCTTCGCGCGCCACGGCCTCTTCGACCTCAAGGTCGAGGCGCTCGGCGACACCGAGGTCGACGCGCACCACACCGTCGAGGACACGGGCATCGTGCTGGGGCGGGCGTTCGCCCAGGCGCTCGGCGACAAGCAGCGCATCAAGCGGTTCGCCGACGTTGCCATCCCCATGGACGAGACGCTCGTCATGGCGGCGGTCGACATCTCCGGCCGCGGCCAGGCCTACTGCGACCTGCCGCTGCCCACCCCGCGCGTGGGCGACTTCGACACGGAGCTCGCGGTGGAGTTCTTCTACGCGTTCGCGCGCGATGCGGGCGTGACGCTGCATGTGCGCGAGCTCGCCGGCGAAAACTCGCACCACATCATCGAGGCGGCGTTCAAGGCCGTCGGCCGCGCGATGCGCTTCGCCAGCGAGCAGGATGCGCGCGTGCGCGGCGTGCCCTCCACCAAGGGCAGCCTGTAGGGGGTTGGTTGGGGACGTGTTCCAACCAACCCATCCCGGTCGCATGGTGCCGTGCACCTTCGCCGTACCGGACGGAAGATTTGAGAGGAGCCGCGCGTGGCGAGTATTCCGACGATAGCGGTCATCGACTACCACAAGGGGAACCTGTCGAGCGTCGCGCGCGGGCTTGCCCGGGCGGGTGCCGAGGCGCTCGTGACGGACGACCCCGCCGCCATCCGGCGGGCGGACGGCATCGTGCTCCCCGGCGTGGGTTCGTTCTTCGACGCCATCGACTTCATGCATGCAAGCGGCCAGGACGCGGCCGTCATCGAGGCGCTCGCCGGCGGGGAGGGGACGCCGTTCCTGGGCATCTGCCTGGGGCTCCAGCTCCTCTTCGAGCGCGGGGACGAGGGCGTGCCCGAAGACGCGCCCCTGGTGAGCGCGCCCGACGCCGCCGGTTCCGGCCTCGCGCCCGCCGCGGTGTTCGAAGCGGACGGCCGGCGCTGGGTGCGCGGCCTGGGCGTGCTGCCCGGGTCGTGCACGCTGCTGCCGTCCGTCCGGCTCAAGGTACCGCACGTGGGCTGGGACCAGGTGCACCTCGCGCCCGCGGGCCGCACGTGCCCGCTGCTCTCGGGGTTCGCCGAGGGGGCGAACCTTTACTTCACCCATTCCTATGCGCTCGACGGGGACGTTTCCGAGGACGACGTCGCGGCGCGCACCTTCTACGCGCGCGCGTTCGCCTCGGTGGTGTGGCGCGGCAACATCTTCGGTTGCCAGTTCCACCCCGAGAAATCCTCGGCGCACGGCCTCGAGATCCTGCGCAACTTCGTTCGCATCGTCACCGCGCGAAAGGAGGGGCGGGCATGATCCTCTTTCCCGCCATCGACCTCGTGGCGGGCAAGGTCGTGCGCTTGGAGCGCGGCGACCGCGCCCACATGAAGGTGTATTCGGATGATCCCGCGGCCCAGGCGCGCGCCTTCGCCGAGGCCGGCGCGACGTGGGTCCATGTGGTGGATCTCTCGGCGGCGCTCGAGGAGGACGAGGCGGCGCGCGCGGCGAACACCGAGGCCATCAGCGCCATCTGCTCCATCGAGGGCCTGTCCGTCGACATCGGCGGCGGCGTGCGCTCGCTCGCGCGCATCGACGAGCTCGCCGCGCTCGGCGCGAAGCGCATCGCGCTCGGCACCGTGCTCGTGCGCGAGCCGGGCTTCGCCGAGGTCGCCGCGCAGGCGTTCGGCGACCTGCTCGTAGCCGACGTCGCGGCGCGCGCGGGCGAGGTGCGCGTCAACGGCTGGCGCGAGGGCGCCGCGCGCTCGGTCGAGGACGTGGTGGGCGAGCTCGCCGGCCTCGGCTTCAAGCACCTCGTGTTCACCGACATCGCGCGCGACGGCATGCGCACGGGCATCGACGCGGAGGCGTACCGCCGGGTCGCGCGCATCGCCGGCTTCCCGGTGGTCGCGTCCGGCGGCATCTCCTCGCTCGACGATATCCGCGCGCTCGCGGCCCTCGGCGACGGCGTCATCGAGGGCGCCATCACCGGGCGCGCCCTCTACGAGGGCGTCTTCACGGTGGGCGAGGCGCTCGACGCCGCCCGGGAAGGGGGTGCCGCATGCTGACCAAGCGCGTGATACCCTGCCTCGATGTGAAGGACGGGCGCGTCGTGAAGGGTGTGAACTTCGTGGCCCTGCGCGACGCGGGCGACCCCGTGGAGCTCGCCGCGGCCTATGACCGCGCGGGCGCGGACGAGGTCGTCTTCCTCGACATCACCGCGACGAGCGATGACCGCGCCACGACGATCGACATGGCTGCGCGCGCCGCGGGCGAGCTCTCCATACCCTATACCGTGGGCGGCGGCTTCCGCGACCTCGCGGGGATGCGGCAGATGGTCGCGGCGGGGGCGGACAAGGTCTCGCTTAACTCCGCGGCCGTGCGCGACCCCTCGCTCATCTCGCAGGCGGCGCGCGCGTTCGGCAGCCAGGCAGTGATCTGCGCGATCGACGCGAAGCGCGTGGGTGTGCCCGGCGCCCCCGGGGCAGATCGCTGGGAGGTCTACGTCGCCGGCGGCCGCACGCCCACGGGGATCGACGCCGTCGCGTGGGCCGAGGAGGCGGCGCGGCGCGGCGCGGGCGAGATCTTGCTCACGAGCATGGACCGCGACGGCACGAAGGAGGGCTTCGACCTCGCGCTCACCCGAGCCGTGGCGCGCGCGGTGCCCATCCCGGTCATCGCGTCGGGCGGCGTGGGCACGCTCGAGCATTTCGCCGAGGGCATCATCGAGGGCGAGGCCGATGCGGTGCTCGCGGCGAGCGTGTTCCATTTCGGCACGTTCTCCATCCGCGAGGTGAAGGAGTACATGGCGGCGCAGGGCATCCCCGTCCGCCTCGACTTCACGTGATCATTCGGTGCCAGTGATAATTTGGTGTCAGTCACCTTTTTATCACCGGCGGAGACGGCGCGCCGCGCCCCGATCCAGATGGGCGAGAGATGAGCGATAGGGGAGAATCGATGCAGGTAGACAGCTTGAAGTTCGATGCGCACGGGCTCATCCCGTGCGTGGTGCAGCAGTGGGACACCGGCGAGGTGCTCATGGTCGCGTGGATGAACGCCGAATCGCTCGCGCTCACGCTCGAGACGGGCACGACCTGGTTCTGGAGCCGCAGCCGCCGTGAGCTGTGGAACAAGGGCGCCACGAGCGGGAACATGCAGCAGGTGCGCGAGCTCTGGGCGGACTGCGACGGCGACACGCTGCTCGTGAAGGTGGACTCCCCCGGCCCGGCGTGCCACACGGGAGCGCGTAGCTGTTTCTTCAATCGGCTGGACTAGGGGAGGGGCATATGGGCGAGAGAACCGCGAACGTGCACGACGGGGACATCGGCGCGACGATTACCGGGCTCGCGGCGGTCATCCACGATAGGCGCACGGCGTCGCCGGAGGAGAGCTACACGGCGCGCCTGCTCACCGGCAAGGAGGACAGCCTGCTCAAGAAGGTCGTGGAGGAGGCGTGCGAGGTGGTCATGGCGGCGAAGGACCACGACCACGACCATATCCGCTACGAGGCGGGCGACCTCGTCTACCACCTGCTCGTGGTGCTCGAGCGCTACGGCATCACCCTCGAGGAGCTCGCGGGCGAGCTCGACGCGCGCCGGCACTGAGCGCGGCGCCTGGCGTGGTGCCGTGCGCCGGCAGCCCTGGCGCCCTCAGCGGTGAGACCGCGTGACGAGACCCCCGCGCCCAGGCTCTACGCGAGCTCGATCGTCTCCCAGCTGCCGTCCGCGTGCGGCATGTCCACGCTGCGGTACCCGGCGGCGTAGGCGTGCGCGACGGCATCCTCGAACCCCCAGCAGACATCCTCCGCCCGGTGCGCGTCCGACCCCATGGCGAGGGGCACGCCCGCCCGCGCGAAGCGCTCGAGCAGGCCTTGGGCGGGGTAGTAGTCGCCGATGCCCTTGCGGAGCGCCGCCGTCGAGAGCTCGACGCGCCGTCCCGTATCGCGTGCGCAGGTGACCATCTCATCCCAGAGCGGCGCGAGGTCGATCGTCGGCGCCCAGCCCTCCTTCGAGAAACGCATCGCGAGGTCGGGGTGGGCCATCACGTCGAAAGCGAGCGGGCTCTCGCAGGCGCGGCACCAGGTGCGCGCGTAGCGCCGCCAGACCTCGTCCGGGCCGAGCTCGCGCCAGACATGCATGTCGTCGGGGTCGTCGATCGCCCCGCAGCCGCTGCCCGGCGCACTCGCCGCCGCGGCGACATCCTCCCAGCCCTGGCCGTCCGCGCGCCGCCGCGCTGCGCCCGCCGCGATGTCGCCGGGGTCGCCGATCCAATGCACGCTCCCGAGCCGCACCACCGCGCCGGCGCTCCACTGCTCCACGAAGGGCTCGCAGCCCTCGTACCAGTCGCATTCGAAGCCGTAGACGAGCTCCAGCCCCGGGGCGATCTCGTGCGCGAGCTCGCGCGCGGCCTCGAACGCACGCCGGTGCGCGGGCAGGTCGGCCTCGGCTACCGGGCAGGCGCTCGTGGGATCCATGCTCGCCGGCAGGGTGAGGTGGTCGGTCGAGACGAGCACACGGCACCCCTTCGCGGCAGCCGCGCGGACATTCTCCGCGAACGTCGACGCGCCGTCGGAGAACCGCGTGTGCGTATGGCAATCGAAGGGCTTGATGTGCAAGGCGGCCATGGTTCCTCCCTCGGCGTGGTAATCTCATACCGACTGCTAGCGTACCACGCCAGAGGAGGAACCATGGCCGCATCCGAGCCCGTCCTGTTCATCGAGTACCCGCCCTGCTCCACCTGCAAGAAGGCGAAGCGCTGGCTCGACGACCACGGTATCGCGTACACGGACCGCCATATCGTCGAGGACAACCCCACGGCAGATGAGATCGCGGACTGGCAGGCGCGCTCCGGCCTGCCGCTCCGCCGCTTCTTCAACACGAGCGGCATGAAGTACCGCGAGCTCGGCGTGAAGGCCATGCTCGATGCGGGCATGGCGGAGGACGACGCCCGCGCGCTGCTCGCCACGGACGGCATGCTCGTGAAGCGCCCCATCGTCGTCGCGGGCGACACCGTGCTCGTGGGGTTCAAAGAGGCTGCATGGGAGGCGGCGCTCCTCTAGGCGCTCCTGCCCACGCGCGGGGTGCACGCATGATAAAAACCAGCCTGTCTGGGTTTTATCATGTTTCGCCGCGCGGCGTGCCTACGCGGCCGCGAGCAGCTCGTTCATCTGCTGCGCCTGGAAGAAGATGACGCTGATGACCGCTGCCGCGAAGATGAGCGCGATGACGCTGAGCACGATGCCCGCGATCGCCATCCAGCGGTACGGGGCATGGCGGCGGAGCGCCAGGACGCCGTAGACGATGCTCGCGAAGAGCATGATCGCCCCGGCGATCCAGAGGAGGTAGTAGCCGATCAGCGCGCCGACGACGCAGAGCACGAGGCAGGCGATGGGCAGCGCGGCGCCCGTGCCGCGGGGCTCGCCGCCAGTCTCGTCTTCGAAGTCGTCGCGCTGGGTATCGAGTTCATCATGCGTGCTCATGGGAGCTCCTTGGAAGGTCGTGCCCGCCGCCGCGCGGCGAGCCGTTGGTTGGTACCAGATTATAGGCGAGCTGCTACCATAGGATGCCGTAAGCGAGGAGGGAACACCATGGATGCATCAGATCTGGAAGCGCTCGCGCGCGCGGTGGCGGCGGGCGAGCTGTCCGCCCATGAGCTCGCCGAGCGCGTGCGGCTCGATGCCGTGGCCGACGTCGGCTACGCCCAGGTCGATGTGGCCCGCGGCCTGCGTACGGGCGTGTCCGAGGTCGTCTACGGCGAGGGCAAGCGCCCCGAGGAGATCGCCGGGATCGTCCGGGCGATGCGCGCCTCCGGGCAGGAGCGCATCCTGGTAACGCGCCTCGACGCCGAGAAGCACCGCGCGCTCGAGGCGCTCGGCTGTGCGCTGGCCTATCATGCCGAGGCGCGCGCCGCCGTGGCGGGCGAGCTGCCCGAGCCCGACGGCAACGGCGAGATCCTCATCATCACCGCCGGCACGAGCGACGGTGCGGTCGCGGCCGAGGCGGAGCTCACGGCGCGCTTTCTGGGCAACCGCGTGCGCTGCGTGCGCGACGCCGGCGTGGCCGGGATCCATCGGCTCCTGCGCCATGCGGACGAGATCGCACGCGCCCAGGTGATCGTGGCCATCGCGGGCATGGAGGGGGCGCTGCCGAGCGTCGTCGCCGGGCTCGCCGCCTGCCCGGTCATCGCCGTGCCCACGAGCGTGGGGTACGGGGCGAACCTCGGCGGCCTCACGGCGCTTCTCGCGATGGTGAACAGCTGCGCGAGCGGGGTCTCGGTCGTGAACATCGACAACGGCTTCGGCGCGGCGTACCAGGCATCGCTCATCAACCATCTGCCGGGGAAGGCGTCCTGATCGCGCGATCGCGTCGGCCGGCGCGACCTGCGGGCTTCGTTCGAGGGGGAATTATGGGAAAGACCTTGTATTTGGATTGCACCTGCGGCATCAGCGGAGACATGATGGTCGCCGCCCTGCTCGACCTCGGTGCACGCGAGGATGTGATGCGCGCGGCGCTCGCGAGCCTGCCGCTCGACGGCTACGAGGTGCGCATCGGCCGCGTCGCGAAGGCGGGGCTCGATTGCTGCGATTTCGACGTGGTGCTGGCGCCGGGGCTCGAGAACCACGACCACGATATGGGCTACCTGCACGGGCACGGTCATGAGGACGCTGCGGTGCACGGGCATGAGCATGGTCATGAGCACGACCACGGGGCAGGCCACGATCACCATCACGATCACGGCGCTGGCCAGGGCCACCATCACGACCCTGGTGCCGGCCACGATCATCCCCACGACCACCAACGTGACCACACGCATAGCCACGCCCATCCTCACGTCCATCGCGGGCCGGCCGATCTCGACGCGATCATCGACGCGGGCGCCCTCACGCCCCGCGCCCGCGACCTCGCGCACCGCATGGTCGACATCCTCGCCCACGCCGAGGCGAAGGCCCATGGCGTCGCCCTTGATGAGGTGCATTTCCACGAGGTCGGCGCCGTCGACTCCATCGTCGACATCGTCGCCGTGGCCGTCGCCCTCGACGACCTCGACATCGACCGCGCCATCGTCCCGGTGCTCGTGGACGGGCGCGGCACCATCCGCTGCCAGCACGGCATCATTCCCGTGCCGGTGCCCGCGACGCTCAACATCGCGGAGCGGCATGGCCTGCCGCTCTCCATCTGCGAGGTGGAGGGCGAGCTCGTGACGCCGACCGGAGCCGCGATCGTCGCCGCCCTCGGTGCCGAGCCCGAGCTGCCCGCGCGCTTCCGCGTCCGCGCTGTCGGCCTCGGCGCGGGCAAGCGCGCCTACGAGCGTCCGAGCATCCTGCGCGCCCTCATCATCGAGGAGCTGCCAGATGACGGGCGCGTTCCCGCCGCGCCCTGCGAGCCGACGGTCGATGCCGCCGCGCACGGCGCGGTCGTCCGCCTCGAGTGCGATATCGATGACGCCTCGGGGGAGGTGCTCGCCTATGCTGCGGATCGGCTGCGCGAGGCCGGCGCGCGCGAGGTGCACTGGGTACCCGTGTTCACCAAGAAGGGGCGACCGGCCTGGCAGCTGCAGGTCATCGCCCTGCCGGATGACGTCGAGTGCCTCGAGGGCATCATCTTTGCCGAGACGACGACGATCGGTATCCGTCGTTGGCCGTGCGACCGCTCGGTGCTCGAGCGCAGGGAGGTGTCCGTCCAAACCCCTTGGGGCGCGGCGCGCGTGAAGGAGGTCACCCTCCCGGATGGTTCGCGCCGCACGGCGCCCGAGTACGAGGACGCCGCTGCCATCGCCCGCCGCACCGGTCTGCCGCTCCAAGCCGTCATGGAGGCGGTGCGCGCCCAACTGCCCGTGCGGTAATCGCGCGCCGCGGGCAAAATCGCTCCGCCTTTCCCAAAAAATGGTGGCGAAGTTCAGATATGCACGATTCGTTCGCGCCTGAGAGCCTTCGAAGGTGCCGTATCAAGCTGTTCGGAGTGCGCATCTTCTCAAACAAGCAACGAAAGCCCAGGATTCACGTGCGAGCCACGCGGGCAAGCGGGGCGCATGACTAAGGCAATCGTGCATATCTGAATTTGGCCACCACGTTTTCATCTCAGAGAGCAAAAAACGACGCGCGGCGCGCCCCGCGCCCGCTCTGGCATAATCGAACCAGAGGCGACGCGCGCCCGAATCGGCGCAGAAAGGGCATCATCATGAAGATCATCATCGCATCCGATATCCACGGCTCCGCGTATTGGGCGGAGCTCCTCGTCCGCGCGATCGACGCCGAGCAGCCCGACCGCATCGTGCTCCTCGGCGACCTGCTGTACCACGGCCCGCGCAACGACCTGCCCCGTGACTACGATCCCAAGCGCGTCATCCCGCTGCTGAACGGCCTTGCCCAGGAGGGTGCGCTCATCGCCGTGCGCGGCAACTGCGAGGCCGAGGTGGACCAGATGGTACTCGACTTCCCCTGCATGGGCGATTACGCGCAGCTCGTGGACGATGCGGGGCGCACGCTCTTCTTCACGCACGGGCACATCTTCGGCGCGGGCTTCCAGAACAGCGTCGACAACCTGCCCGCCCTGCCCGCGGATTCCGCTCTCGTGTACGGCCACACGCATGTGAAGGTGAACGAGCCCGTGCCCGCGCGTCCCGACATCTGGGCGTTCAACCCCGGCAGCGTGGGCATCCCCAAGGACGGCTCCCACAGCTTCGGCATCTACGAGAGCGGCAAGCCCCTTGCCGAGGCGTTCCGCCACGTCGTGCTCGAGGAGGCGTAAGCCATGTCGGAAACCGAAGCGCCCCAGCGCCGCGACCGCTCGACGCGCGCCGATGCCCGCGACGCCTTCGACGCGCTTACCGAGACCATCTGGCGGCTGCGCCAGCCGGACGGCTGCCCGTGGGACCGCGAGCAGACGCATGCCTCCATCGCGAAGAACATGGTCGAGGAGGCCTACGAAGCGGTCGATTGCATCGAGGAGGAAGACGACGTGCACCTGTGCGAGGAGCTGGGGGACGTGCTCATGCAGGTCATGCTCCACGCGCAGATCGCGGCGGACGAGGGCGCCTTCACCATCGATGACGTGGTGCGCGGCCTCGATGAGAAGCTCGTGCGCCGGCATCCGCACGTGTTCGGCGAGCATGCCGGTGCCCAGGACGCCGATGAGGTGCTCGGCATCTGGGACGAGATGAAGCTTGCCGAGAAGGCGCAGGGGGATGCCGAGGCGGCTGCAGCGGGCGCGGCGCGTCCGAAGGGGCTCCTCGACGGCGTGCCCCGCGCGTTGCCCGCGCTCATGCAGGCGCAGAAGGTCTCGCGCAAGGCCGCTGCCGTGGGCTTCGAGTGGGAGACGGTCGAGGATGTGTGGGCGCAGGTGGCGTCCGAGCGCGCCGAGTTCGAGCGCGAGGAGCCGGGCAGCGCGGAGCGCGAGATGGAGTTCGGTGACATGCTGTTCGCGCTCGTGAACGTCGCGCGGCGCGAGGGCATCGACGCCGAGAGCGCCCTGCGCGCGAGCACCATGAAGTTCCGCGCGCGGTGGGAGGCGGTCGAGGAGCTCGCCTACGAGCGCGGCACCACGGTCGAGGCGCTTTCCACCGAGGAACTCAACCGCCTCTGGGACGAGGTCAAAGCCGCCGAGTGATAATCTGGTGTCAGACACCTTTTTATCACCGGTGCCTGGGTGGGGCGTGTGGCGCGTTTGGCAAGCCGCCACCTCCGATTCTCCATCTTCCCCGTGTTACGGCCGGGGCGAAATGGGCATACTCCTTTGAGTTAGCAACGGCTAACCGGCGCGCGGGCCGCAGGCGGGCATTCCGCCGCGCCCGCATGCTGTGGCCGCCAACATTCGAATGGGAGGAGTCCCCATGAGTGAGATCATCGATGTCTACGGTCGCGAGGTGCTCGATTCACGCGGTAACCCTACGGTCGAGGTGGAGGTGACGCTCGACGACGGCGCGTTCGGCCGTGCCATGGTGCCGTCCGGCGCCTCGACGGGCGCGTTCGAAGCGGTCGAGCTCCGCGACGGCGACGCCCAGCGCTACCAGGGCAAGGGCGTGAAGCACGCCGTGGACCACGTGAACAAGGAGTGCGCGGAGGCGGTCATCGGCATGGACGCCTGCGACCAGCGCGCGCTCGACGCCGCGCTCATCGCGGTGGACGGCACGTCCGATAAGGGCAGCCTCGGCGCGAACGCCATCCTGGGCGTGTCGCTCGCCACGGCGCGTGCGGCGGCGCAGTCCTCCGGCCTCGAGCTCTACAGCTACCTGGGCGGCGTCAACGCCCATGTCCTGCCCGTGCCCATGATGAACATCCTGAACGGCGGCGTGCACGCCGACAACAACGTCGACTTCCAGGAGTTCATGATTATGCCGGTGGGCGCGCCCACCTTCGCCGAGGCGCTGCGCTGGTGCGCCGAGGTCTACCACACCCTCAAGTCCCTGCTCAAGGAGGACGGCCATAGCACGGGCGTGGGCGACGAGGGCGGCTTCGCGCCGGACCTGGCGACGAACGAGGAGCCGCTGCGCTACATCATGCGCGCCGTCGAGGCCGCCGGCTATACGCCGGGAAGCGATTTCATGATCGCGATGGATCCCGCCACCACGGAGCTCTACGATGCCGCGCGCGGCGTGTACGCGCTCAAGGGCGAGGGTCGCGAGCTCACGACCGACGAGATGATCGATTACTGGGAGAAGCTCGTCGACACCTACCCCATCATCTCCATCGAGGACGGCCTCGCCGAGGAGGACTGGGACGGCTGGGTGAAGCTCACGGAGCGCCTGGGCGACCGCGTGCAGCTCGTGGGCGACGACCTCTTCGTCACGAACACCGAGCGCCTGAAGAAGGGCATCGAGTTGGGCGCCGCGAACGCCATCCTCGTCAAGGTGAACCAGATTGGGTCGCTCACCGAGGCGCTCGAGGCCATCGAGCTGGCGAAGCGCTCCGGGTACGCGTGCATCGTGAGCCATCGCTCGGGCGAGACGGAGGACGCGACCATCGCGGACATCGCCGTGGCGACGAACGCCGGCCAGATCAAGGCGGGCGCGCCCTGCCGTTCCGACCGCGTGGCGAAGTACAACCAGCTGCTACGCATCGAGGACGAACTCTACACCTCGGCCGAATACGCCGGCTGGAAGGCGTTCAACGTCAAGCGGTAGCGTGAGGTACCGGGCACGCGCGGGCGTACGATGTTCGCGTGTGCCCGGAAATTCTGCGAAGGCAGCTCGCGGCCGTGGTGTACCCTTATGGTATCGCGCAAACACACCTCAACCGTACAAGGCGCATCATGGCAAGCGAACGCAACAACCGACCCTCCGCCTCCCGCCCGCGGGAGGGTGGCGACCGCTCCTCGCGGCGGGCCTCCGAGCGTGCCGCGGCGACGGGTACCCGGGGCGCTGCCCGCGGCAGCGAGCGCGCGGGCAGCGGGGCGACCCGCCGGGGAAGCCACCGAACCTCGGGCTTCATGCGTTATGCGGCGGATAACCGCGCCGTGCAGGCGGTCTACCAGTTCACGACCGGACCTGCGCGCTACGCGTTCTACGGGCTCATCGCCCTCGCGGTCGCGATCAGCGTCTACTTCCCGGTGCGCGACCTCTACGCGGCGTACCGAACGGGCGACATCCTCGAGCGCCAGCTCGAGGTGAGAAACGACTACAACAAGGGGCTCGAGGACGATGTCGACCACCTGCTCTCCACCGAGGGCATCGAGGACATCGCCCGCGAGGACCTGGGGCTCGTCTTGCCCGGGGAGCACGCGGTCACCGTGACGGGCATCGACCCCGAGGACACCGACGAAGAGGATGCGACGGGCACGTCGTCCGAGGTCGAGCAGGCCGAGCAAGCGGCGGCGGAAGACGCGCCCTGGTACATCAAGCTGCTCGACGCCGTGTTCTTCTACCAGGGCGTCGAGGGGCAGACGGTCGCGTCCACGGGCGAGTGACGACGGATACGGAGGGATCCATGGCTGACCAGCAGGGGATGGACGATTGCGTGCGCATCGCCGCCGTCGATCTGGGGACGGTCTCGTCGCGGCTGGCGCTCGCGCGCGTGCGCGACGGCCGCATCGTCGAGCTGACCAAGCATTCGATCATCACCGACATGGGCAGGGGCGTGGATGCGTCCGGCGCGTTCGACGCGGCGGCCATCGAGCGCGTCGAGGCGGCGTGCGCGCAGTTCGCCGAGGAGGCGCGGGCGTTCGGCGCCGCGGCGACGTGCGTCACCCTCACGAGCGCGGCGCGCGACGCGTCGAACGCGGACGAGCTCCTGGACAGGCTCGCAGCCCTCGGTTTCATCCCGCAGGTCATCCCCGGCGAGGTCGAGGCGCGCCTCACGTTCTACGGCGTCGCGCACGACTTCCCCGGTGAGCGCATCGCGGTCGCCGACCCCGGCGGCGGCTCGACCGAGATCGTCGTGGGCTCCTATCTTCCGGATGCCGCGGCGCTCGAGCTCGAGCGCGTGCACTCCTTCAACATCGGCTGCCGGCGCCTCACCGACCGCTTCTTCACCGCCGATCCCCCGGAAGCGTCCGAGCTCGACGCCGCTGCGCGCTGGGCATACGACCAGTTCGCGACCTATTGGTCGGGGCTGGGCGAGCTTCCCGCGCGCCTCATCTCGGTGGGCGGCACGGTGACCACGCTCGTCGCGCTGGAGCACGAGCTCGTGCCATATGATTCGGATTTCGTGCATCTGCGCGAGCTCACGCTCGATGCGGTCGAGCGCCAGCTCGGGCGCATGCAGGGGCTCACCGTCGCGCAGATCATGCAGCTCAAGGGCATGCAGGCGAAGCGCGCGCCCATGATGCTCGCGGGGAGCGTCATCATTCGCGAGCTCATGCGCTCCGGCGGCTACCGCGCGCTCACGGTGAGCGAGAGCAGCCTACTCGCGGGCGTTGTGGCGACGGTGGATGAGACGCTGCGTGGCACGACCCCCGTGGTGGGCTGGACGCCCGCGCTTGCATGATAAAATCCAGACAGGCTGGTTTTTATCATTTCTAAGGTGTGGTAGGGGCGGTGGGACTCGAACCCACAATCCCGAAGGCGAGAGATTTTAAGTCTCCTGCGTATGCCAATTCCGCCACGCCCCCATGGCTGCATAGTCTAGCAGAAGATGCCCGCGCTCCATTGCACGGCGCCGTGCAGACGGCGGAATCGCCGCACCCCGCGTCGCGCCACCGCCGCGCGCCCGCATGGTATGCTTGCCGTGCGCTGCGGGACTACGTACCCGCGCGGACATCCCATTGCACGGGGGAGAGGAGCAGCTCCATGAAGAAGATCGTGTTGGCCTGCGGCTCGGGCATCGCCACCTCGACGGCGGTCGCGCGCAAGGTCACGGCCCTGCTCGACGAGCGTGGTTTTGCGGGCGACTATGAGATCGTGCAGTGCGCCATCTCGGAGGCGGCCGATGCGTGCGCGGACGCCGATGTGCTCGTGGCGACGACGGTCGCGCCGAGCGGTCTTGTCTGCCCGTACGTGAGCGGCGTCCCGTTCCTCACCGGGGTGGGCCGCGATGCGGCGGAGCGATCCCTGCTCGAGGCACTCGCGGACTAGGCGCGCCGAGTGCGTGCCAGCTCCGCACCCCGGCCGTCATGGCCTCATACGCAGCCCCGGCTACTTGCGCCGGCAGCTTTTTTCCCGAGGGGGCTTGCGCGGGCGTGCCCGCTAGGGTAAGATGAACCGCGCTTCGGCAAGTGCCGAACTCCATGCGGGCGTGGCGGAATTGGCAGACGCGTATGGTTCAGGTCCATATGGGGGCAACCCCGTGAAGGTTCAAGTCCTTTCGCCCGCACCATAGAATCGTGAAGGCTCCGGTCTCGGAGCCTTTTTCATATCGATGCCCCTAAGCGAAAGCGCACCGAAGGGGCATCCTGTTCACGAGCGAGCGAAAGGTGCCCGAATGTCCTGTCTCTACCTGTTCATCATCCTGCTCATCGCGTCGGCGATCATCTCGGTCATCCTGTCCTTCCTGGGCGTGCTCTTCGTCGGCGCGCTCAAGCTCATCCCCATCGTGCTCGTCATCCTCGTGGTGCTCGTGCTCTTGGGGAAGGTGAAGATCTCGATCGTACGCAACGATGACGACCAGGATCACCGCTGGCTCAGCTAGGGCCCGGCGGCGTCTCGCCCACCGAGGGAGCCCCGGCGCTCCGCGTGCCCTGCGCCCCGCACCCCGCGCCGGTTCGATAAAACGCCCCCGACCCCGTGCGATTTTGTGGTACGATAGCACGGCTTGATAGTCGCATCGCGTCGCGCAGACAGCTGCCCGAGTGGCGGAATTGGCAGACGCACCAGACTCAAAATCTGGCGCTGGCAACAGCGTGCGAGTTCGACCCTCGCCTCGGGCACCATCTTTCATGGCGATGTCGTGGAGCGGCCGCGTTCGTGCTATCATGCAACCCGCATTGCGTCGCGATGCCCAAAGCGGGGCACCCGCCCCCACCTTTCGGCGCCTTGAGCAGCTGTCTGGTCACAACAGAAGACGTGTCGGCATATCGCCGTACCTTCGCTCTGTGAGCCCGGTCGCTGTCTTGGCACCGGGCTCTTATCTTTTTAAGGAGGAACCGAAAATAGCTAAGCACGATGACACGCGCATCAACGACGAGATCACCGCGACTCGGTGCCGCCTGATCGGAGTCGATGGCTCGCAGCTGGGTCTCTTCGGCATCCGTGATGCGCAGCGCGTCGCTGACGAGCAGGGTCTCGACCTCGTCGAGATCGCCCCGAACGCCGATCCTCCGGTCTGCCGCGTCATGGACTACGGCAAGTTCAAGTACCAGCAGGCCATGAAGGCGAAGCAGGCGCGCAAGAACCAGTCCCGCGTCGAGGTCAAGGAGATGAAGTTCCGTCCGAAGATCGACGTGGGCGACTACGAGACCAAGAAGGGCCACGTGCTGCGCTTCCTCAAGAAGGGCGCGCGCGTGAAGGTCACGATCATGTTCCGTGGCCGCGAGATGGCCCACCCCGAGCAGGGTCTCAACGTGCTCGAGCGCCTCGCGGAGGACCTGAAGCCCTACGCCACGGTCGAGTCGCAGCCCAAGCTCGAGGGTCGCAACATGTTGATGCTCCTCGCTCCCATCAAGGGCGCTTTCGATGAGAAGCCCGAGAAGAGCGATAGCAAAGAGAACTAGTTTCTATCAGGCACGCGATAAGGAGAGATCATGCCTAAGATGAAGTCGCACAGCGGCACCAAGAAGCGCTTCCGCACCACCGGTACCGGCAAGCTCATGCGCGCGAAGGCATTCAAGAGCCACATCCTCACCAAGAAGACCACGAAGCGCAAGCGCAACTTCCGCCAGGAGGGCGAGGTTTCCAGCGCCGACCGCAAGACCGTCATCTCGCGTCTCGCGTAACGTCGAATACCCACCCATCGAGTCACGAATCTCTAGGAGTTGATCTGATATGGCACGTGTGAAGCGCGCTCTCAACGCCCGTAAGCACCATCGCACCATCCTGAAGCAGGCCAAGGGCTACTACGGCGCTGCCTCCCGCACCTACAAGCACGCCAAGGAGCAGGTGCAGCACTCGCTCCAGTACCAGTACCGCGATCGCCGCGTCAAGAAGCGCGAGATCCGCAGCCTCTGGATCCAGCGCATCAACGCCGCCGCCCGCATGAACGACATCTCCTACTCGCAGTTCATGCACGGCCTCAAGGTCGCCGGCATCGAGCTCGACCGCAAGGTGCTCGCGCAGATGGCCTACGAGGACATCGAGAGCTTCAACGAGCTCGCCGCGATCGCCAAGAAGGCGCTCGAGGCCTAAGTTCCTCGCGAACAACCTGAATGAAGAAGGCGCTGGGAGACCGGCGCCTTTTTGTATGTCGCGCGCCTGGGATACCGGCGCGCGTTCGTATATGGGAGTAGGCGTGTTCTATCCCACATATATAGGAGCGTTCACGCTCGGGAGCGAAGCATCAATAGAGAGAATTGAACCTAGGCGATGGGCAGAAGCGGCTATAAAGGGCCCTGGCGACGATCGCGTATCTATAGATGAGGTACGTATCTATATAGAAGGCTATATGAAAGATGATTGCCGAAGAGCGTCGCCCGTTCGCGTGGGCGGAGAGAGCCATGAGAAAAAAGATTTGAGCAATTTGGAGCGTCAAAGCGTGGGGTTTTGCACGGAGTACATGACGGACTGGAAGAAGCGCGTGCAAGCTGATCTTGAACGAACATGGCTTATACGCTGGGAAAACATCGGTTATACTATGCAGGGGAGCATCTCCGAGCACTCCAGGGATACTGTTGAATTGTGTAGGAGATGTGTAGCCGGGCATCCCCGCTTGCGCCCGCCGGGATTTCTGGCATTATATCTCCTTA
>NZ_CAPF01000057.1:0-6335 GCF_000321165.1 Enorma timonensis | reverse complement strand
GCCCTCGCCGCGCAGCTCTGCCGCGCGTGCAGCGAGCGCGAGCGGGCGGCCGACGCCGCGGCGCGCGCCTCGCAGAAGGTCATGGTGGCGCGCTACTACGCCCATCGGATCGGCGAGCGCTTCACGGCGACGGTGAGCTGGGTCGACGCGATGGGGGCGTTCGCGCGCATCGACGAGACGCAGGCCGAGGGCCTCATCCGCCTGCGCGACCTCGGGGACGAGTGGTTCGACCTCGACGAGCGCACGCTCGCGCTCGTGGGATCGGCCACCGGCAGGCGCATCCGCCCGGGCGACCGCGTGGTCGTGGAGGTGCGCGCGACCGACCAGCTGCGCGGCCACCTCGATCTGGGGCTCGTCGCCGCGCCCCGTGCGCTACACTAAAAGGCTGGATATACGCGTGTGCCGTGCAGGCACCGACGAGAGGACATGCGATGGAAGCGCCCGTCACCGAAGAGGGCATTCGCCATATTGAGAACTACCTGGGCCAGGGGGACATCGACGCCGCCCTGCCCGAGCTGCTCGAGCTGCGCGACGCGGTCGAGGACTACGCGAAGGACGCCTGCGTCACCACCGACGAGGTGCAGTTCTTCAGCTTCGCCGACATGTTCGAGCGTCTTGCGTACCGCCGCGTGGAGCGCGACCCGCGCACGCTCGTGCAGGTGGACGCGCCCTTCGACCGCGTGTACGCCGACCTCGCCTTCGCGTACAGCGCCCAGCGCGAGTACGGCCTCGCGCGCGACGCGCTCAAGCAGGCCGTGCGCTGGGATCCCATGAACTGCGCCTACCGCCTGGACCTCGCCGAGCTGTACCGCGTGCTCGGCGACGAGGACGAATGGGGCGCGCTCGCCTACAGCGTGCTCGAGCGCGCGGCCGACGCCGTGCTCTTCGGGCGCGCGTGCGCGGCGCTCGGCCAGTTCTTCCTGAACCGCGAGGAACCGCTCCTCGCGGCCGGGTACGCCCGGCGCGCCGCGGCGTTCGCCCCGCGGGAGGAGGCGACCCGCGCGCTGCTCGAGCGCCTCATGCAGGAGGCGCCCGATGCGGCAGAGGCCTCGGACGAGGAGACCGCGCGCGCCCTGGGCGAGCAGGGCCTCTCCGGCGAGCCGAACGCCGAGATCGCCATCTGCCTGCTCATGTGCGCCACCGACGCCGCCCGCGCGGGCGACCGCGACGCGGCGACCCGCTACACGCTCCGCGCGCGCGACCTCGTGGGGGAGGACGCCTGCTCGGCGCTCATCCGCCTCATCCGCGAGTCCGACGCCGAGCTCGCCTCGGAGCGGGGGGCGGGCGCCGCCGGAGCCGCCGCGGCCGCGCCGCAGGACGCAGGGGAGGGGGACGCGCATGCCGAGTCGTAAGGAGCGCAAGCTCATCGCCAAGAACCGCTCCGCGCACCATGCGTACTTCATCGAGGAGACGTATGAGTGCGGCATCGAGCTCTCGGGGACCGAGGTGCGGAGCCTGCGCGAGCGCGCCTGCCAGATCACGGACACCTACGCGGTCATCCGCGGCGGGGAGTGCTGGCTCATCGGCGTGCACATCCACCCCTACAGCAACGGCTCGATCTTCAACCGCGACCCCGACCGCCGCCGCAGGCTCCTGCTGCACCGCAAGGAGATCAACCACCTCGACGTGAAGCTGCGCACGCGCGGCTATGCCCTCGTGCCGCTCGAGCTGTACTTCAACGCCGACGGCCGCGTGAAGCTCCTGCTCGGCCTGGGACGGGGCAAGAAGCTCTACGACAAGCGCGACGACATGGCGAAGCGCGACATGCAGCGCGAGATCGAGCGCACCCTCAAGGAGCGCAACCGCTAGCCCGCCCGCGGCCGTTCGCCGAGCCGTCCCGGGCGCGGCCGCGTGCCCGCGTCGATGCGCTACAATGGGGGCATGTGCGAACCGTTGCTTCGTGAAAGGGGTTTCGCCATGGATCTCACAGCCTTCTTCAAGATGACCTACGGACTCTACGTCGTTTCCGCCGAGGCGGACGGCCTGCGCGCGGGCTGCATCGTCAACACCGCCGTGCAGGTGACGGCGGAGCCGCCGCGCGTGTCGGTCGCGGTCAACAAGGACAACGTCACGGCGCGCGTGATCGCGCAGTCGGGCGCCTTCGCGGTGACGGCCATCGACAAGACCGCGGACATGCCCTATATCGGCAACTTCGGCTTCCGCTCGAGCGACACCTACGACAAGTTCGAGAAGTACGGCTGCGAGACCTCCGCGGTGGGCAGCCCGTACGCGCCCGAGCACGCGTGCGCGCTCATCGCGTGCCGGCTCATCGACACCGTCGACGTGGGTACGCACTACCTGTTCATCGGCGAGGCGGTGGACGCGCAGGTGCTCTCGGACGAGGAGCCGCTCACCTACAGCTACTACCACACGGTGCTCAAGGGCAAGACGCCGCCCAAGGCCTCGAGCTATCAGGCGTAGCTGCGGGTGCGCGGGATTGGCGTGCGCCTACGCGCACCGCGCCGTCCCGTCCGGATTCGCGGCTTCCGGCGATTCGAGCGTATGAGAACGCGTCGGTTGGGTACTACTATCACGATGCCGGCGACGGTACGTCGGCGCTTTTGGAAAGGAAGCATCTCATGAGCGACGAGAAGAAGACCTACAAGTTCGTGTGCGTCGTCTGCGGCTACGAGGTTGAGGTCGATACCCCCGAGCTGCCCGAGGACTTCGTCTGCCCCGTGTGCGGCGTCGGCCCCGATCAGTTCGAGCTGGTCGAGGAGTAGCCTCGATAACCAAACGATGGAAGGCGCCGGGTCGTGGCAGCAGCCGCGCCCGGCGTTTTCGTTATCTGCGCTCGTGATAAAAACCAGCCTGTCTGGATTTTGTCATTTCGGGAAGGGCATGCCATGTGGGCATATGAGGAAACGTTCTACCAGATCTATCCGCTCGGCCTGTGCGGGGCGCCGCACGAGAACGACGGCGTCCGCGTGCCGCGCATCCGGCGCATCGCGGAGTGGGCGGATTACCTCGAGGGCCTGGGCATCGGCGCCGTCCTGCTCAACCCCGTGTTCGAATCGAGCGTGCACGGCTACGACACGCGCGACCTGCGGCACGTCGACTGCCGCCTGGGGTCGGACGAGGACCTCGCCTTCGTGGTGGAGACGCTCCACGCCCACGGGATCCGCGTGGTGCTCGATGCGGTGTTCAACCATGTGGGGCGCGAGTTCTGGGCGTTCCGCGACCTGCGCGAGCACGGTTGGGATTCCCGCTATCGCGACTGGTTCTTCACCAACTTCGATGGCGACTCCGCCTACGGTGACGGCTTCTGGTACGAGGGCTGGGAGGGCGCCTACGACCTCGTGAAGCTCAACCTGCGGAACCCCGAGGTCGTGGAGTACCTGCTCGAGACCGTGCGGGCCTGGCGCGATACATTCGCCATCGATGGCCTGCGCCTCGATGTGGCGTACCTCCTCGACCACGATTTCCTACGGCGGCTGCGTGCGCTCGCCAACGAGCTCTCGGTAGCGCCGGTGTGGGACGCGCCGGAGGGCGACGGCACGTTCGCGCTCATCGGCGAGATGCTGCACGGCGACTACCGCCAGATCGTGAACGACGAGATGCTCCATTCCTGCACGAACTACGAGTGCTACAAGGGGCTGTACTCGAGCTTCAATTCCCGCAACATGTTCGAGATCGCCCATTCGCTCCATCGGCAGTTCGGGGGCGACCCGTGGTGCATCTACCAGGGGCTGCACCTGCTCTCGTTCGCGGACAACCACGACGTGACGCGGCTCGCGAGCATCCTTTCCGACCCTGAATGCCTGCGCCCGGCCTATGGACTCCTCTTCGGCATGCCGGGCATCCCCTGTGTGTACTACGGCAGCGAATGGGGTGCGACGGGCGAGAAGGGCGGCTCCGACGATTGGTCGCTCCGCCCGGCGTTCGAGGCGCCGCAGGCAAACGACCTCACCGACTGGATTCGGCAGCTCGCGCACGTGCGCTCGGGGCGCGACGCGGACGGCGCGCTCCGTCCCGCGGCGCGGGCGCTCTGCTACGGCGGGTACCGCAACGTGCAGATCGCGAGCAAGCAGCTGCTCTTCGAGCGCGCGGTCGACGCGTCGGACGGGCTGCCCGCCGCGCGCGTGCTCGTCGCGGTGAACGCCGCGGCGGAGCCGGCGACGCTCTATGCCGGGGAGCTGGCGGGTACGTTCGAGGACGTGCTCGGCCAGGACGGCGCGGAGCCGGTCGAGCTCGACGGCTCGCTCGAGCTCGTGCCCCATGAGGTGCGCTACCTGCTCGCGCGATAGCGTGCGCGGCATCCCGCCGCCTACCGGGGGATTGGCGCTTCTGGGGCGAACGTGTCCGGACGGCGCGTATACTAGAGGGCGAACAACAGCTCGACCCGCCGCAGCGGGTCTCTTCCAAAGGACGTTCGCCATGCAGAGCCTTGCGCGCGGGCACGCCGGCCACGGTGCCGGGTGCCGCCCCATCCCACAGCCGAACCCCGTCGCACCCATGCCGTACGCGGCGCCAGCTTCCCAGGCGGTGATGCCCCATGGCATCGCTTAAGACCACGCGCCGCTGGGCGCTCGCCCGCCAAGACCCCGCCCGCGCCGCCGCGCTCGCCGAGGCGCTGCACGTCGCGCCGCTTGTCGCGCGCATCATGGTGGCCCACGGCATCGAGACCGCCGAGGAGGCCGAGCGCTTCCTCACCCCCTCGCTCGACCGCGACTGGGCGGACCCGCTCATCATCCCCGGCATGGCCGAGGTGGCCGACCGTGTGGAGCGCGCCGTGCGCGCAGGCGAGGTCATCGCCGTGTTCGGCGACTTCGATGTGGACGGCATCACGTCGACCTGCCTGCTCACCGAGGCGCTGCGCGAGCTCGGCGCGCACGTGCACCCGTTCATCCCCCGCCGCTTCGACGAGGGCTACGGCCTCACCGAGGCGGCGCTCGACCGCGTGGTGGCCTCCTGTGACCCGTCGCTCATCGTGACCGTCGATAACGGGATCGCCGCTAAGCAGGAGGTGGGCTACCTGCGCGACCGCGGCATCGACCTCGCGGTGACGGACCATCACGAGCCGTCGGACGCCGTGCCTCAGGGCATCCCGCTCACCGACCCCAAGCTCGCTGCCGACGGCCCCTCGCGCGAGCTCGCCGGCGCCGGCGTGGCGCTCAAGCTCGTCCAGGTGCTCGGCGCGCGCCTCGGTATGCCCGACCTCTGGAAGCGCTACCTCGAGGTGGCGGCGCTCGGCACCGTGTCCGACATGATGCTCCTCACGCCCGAGAACCGCGCGCTCGTTGCCGAGGGCATCGCCCAGATGCGCGCCACGGCGCGCCCGGGCTACATCGCGCTCGCGAGCGTGAGCCGCGTGGACCTTTCCACCATCACGGCCGACGCCCTCTCGTTCTCGCTCATCCCCCGGCTCAACGCCGCGGGGCGCATGGCGGACCCGACGCTCGCCCTCGACCTGCTGCTCGAGCGCGACCCCATCGAGGCGTCGCGCCTCGCCGCCCGGCTCGAGGAGACCAACCAGGAGCGCCGCTCCATCGAGGCGGAGCTCACCGAGGAGGCGCTCGCGCGCGTGGAGGAGACCTACGCCGGCGGCCGCGTCATCGTGGTGGGCGGCGAGGGCTGGCACGAGGGCGTGAAGGGCATCGTGGCGAGCCGGCTCGTGAACCGCTACCACGTGCCCACGCTCCTGTTCTCCATCGAGGACGGCGTGGCGCGCGGCTCGGGGCGCTCCGTGGGCTCGGTGAACCTTTTCGACGCCGTCGAGCGCTGCTCCGACATGCTCACGCGCTTCGGCGGCCATGCCGGCGCCGTGGGGGTGACGCTCCCGGCGGAGCGCCTGCCCGAGCTGCGCGCGCGGCTCGACGCCGTCCTCTCCGAGCTGCCGGAGGAGGCGTTCGAGGACACGGGCGAGATCGCCACGATGGTCGACCTCGCCGAGCTCGACATCGACACCATCGAGCAGGTCTCGCTGCTCGAGCCCTTCGGCCAGGGCAACAAGGTGCCGCTCCTCGCGGCGACGGGCGTCACCATGGCCGACCGCTTCTGCGTGGGCAAGACCGCCGACCACATGCGCTTCACGGCGACCGACGGCGTGTCGAGCGTGCCCGCCATCATGTTCCGCGTGCCCGACATCGAGGAGGTCTGCGCCTGCGATTCGGTGGTCGACCTCGTGTTCGAGGCGGTCGCGGAGCGGTGGCAGGGCAGGGTCAAGCCGAAGCTCATGGTCCGCGACATCCTGCGCCATACGGACGAGGACGCGCTGCCGCAGACAGGGGAGGGGGCGGACGCGCTGCCCGCGGCTCCTGCACCCGAGGGGGCGGATGAGGCGGCGCATGGCGATGCAGCCGGCCCCGCCACGGGCGCCCGACGCCCCGCCCCCG
>NZ_CAPF01000058.1:0-11975 GCF_000321165.1 Enorma timonensis | reverse complement strand
GCCGCCCGCGCGCCAGCCCTGCCTGCCGCCCCGCCCGCCTGCGCCCGCCAGCCCGCACGCCCGTGGTTTCTCCGTGCGCATGCGCATCCCAGCTCACCCCCGCAGCTCGAACGGGTACAGTAGTGCGGGTTTAACATGTCTGTCGAAGCCGCATGCCCGCCTCGGCGCGGTTCCGCCCCGTCGGCGTTCGGTTTCGACGCGTGAAAAGGGAACGTTACATGGGTTTTTTCTCTAAACTCCTCTCCGTGGGTTCCGACAAGGAGCTGAAGCGCTACCAAAAGATCGTCGAGCGCATCAACAGCCTCGAGCCGACGTACGAAGCGATGGACGACGAGGAGCTCGCGCACCAGACCGTGCTCTTCCGCGAGCGCTACGCGAACGGGGAGTCGCTCGATAGCATGCTGCCCGAGGCGTTCGCCACGGTCCGCGAGGCGTCGCGGCGCACCACGGGCCTGCGTCACTTCGACGTCCAGCTCATCGGCGGCATGACGCTCCACGAAGGGCAGATTGCGGAGATGAAGACCGGCGAGGGCAAGACGCTCGTGTCCACGCTCGCCGGCTATCTGAACGCCATCCCCGGCACCGGCGTGCACATCGTCACGGTGAACGACTACCTGGCCAAGCGCGACTCCGAGTGGATGGGGCAGATCTACCGCTTTTTGGGCATGGAGGTCGGCCTGCTGCAGAACGGCATGCCGCTCGACCAGAAGCGCCCGGCGTACGCCGCGGACGTGACGTACGGCACGAACTCCGAGTTCGGCTTCGATTACCTGCGCGACAACATGGTGCTGCGCGCCAGCCAGCGCGTGCAGCGCGGGCACGCGTACGCCATCGTGGACGAGGTCGACTCGATCCTCATCGACGAGGCGCGCACGCCGCTCATCATCTCCGGCGCGGGCACGCGCTCGGCGAGCACCTACAAGGACTTCGCGCGCGCGGTACGCGGCCTGAAGCGCGCCCCCGAGGTCGTGCGCGACCCGCTCTCGCCCGAACCGGCGCCCGAGCCCGACGGCGACTTCGTGATGGACGAGGCCAAGCACACCATCGCCGCTACGGAGCAGGGCCTGCGCAAGATCGAGAAGCGCCTGGGCATCGACGACATCTACGCCGACCTCTCCGGCTCGCTCGTGAACCACCTGCAGCAGGCGCTCAAGGCGCAATACATGTTCCACCGCGACCAGCAGTACGTGGTCACGAACGGCGAGGTCAAGATCGTCGACGAGTTCACCGGCCGCATCATGGAGGGCAGGCGCTACTCCGACGGCCTGCACCAGGCCATCGAGGCCAAGGAAGGCGTGCTCGTCCGCGAGGAGAACCAGACCCTCGCCACCATCACGCTGCAGAACTACTTCCGCCTGTACGACAAGCTCTCGGGCATGACGGGTACCGCCCTTACCGAGGATGCCGAGTTCCGCGAGATCTACAAGCTGCCCGTGCAGGTGATCCCGCCCAACAAGCCGGTCATCCGCGTCGACCACGACGACCTCATCTACCGCTCGATCGACGCGAAGTACCGCGCCGTCGTGGACGATGTGGCCGAGCGCCACGCCGCCGGCCAGCCGGTGCTCGTGGGCACCGTGTCCATCGAGAGCTCCGAGCGGCTCTCGCGCGAGCTGTCCAAGCGCGGCATCAAGCACGAGGTCCTCAACGCCAAGTACCACGAGCGCGAGGCGCACATCGTCGCGCAGGCGGGTCGCCTGGGCGCCGTGACCATCGCGACGAACATGGCCGGCCGTGGTACGGACATCCTGCTCGGCGGCAACCCGGAGGAGCTGGCGCGCGAGAACGCCGAGGCGCGCGGTCTCGACCCGGAGGCCGAGGGCTACGAGGAGGCGTTCGCCGCGGCCTACGCCGAGGAGCTCGCGCGCGCCAAGGTGCTGTGCGCCCGCGAGCACGAGCAGGTCGTCGCGGCGGGCGGCCTGTGCGTGATCGGCACCGAGCGCCACGAGAGCCGCCGTATCGACAACCAGCTGCGCGGTCGTTCCGGCCGTCAGGGCGACCCCGGCGAGACGCAGTTCTACCTCTCGCTCGAGGACGACCTCATGCGGCTCTTCGGCGGCGAGCGCGTGGAGAAGCTCTCCGGACTCATGTCCGCGGCCGACATGGACGACATGGCGCTCCAGAACAAGCTCGTGTCGAAGGCCGTGGAGAGCGCGCAGCGCAAGGTCGAGAACATCAACTTCTCCATGCGCAAGAACGTGCTCGAGTACGACGACGTCATGAACAAGCAGCGCATGGAGATCTACGAGGAACGCAACCGCATCCTCGATGGCAAGGACCTCGCGGCGCACACGAGCGAGGTCATGGAGGACACCGTCGCGCGCGGCGTGCAGGAGTTCTGCGGCGGCGAGCACGCGGGCGACCCCGACCTCGATGGCCTGCGCCGGTGGGTCGTCGAGCTCACGGGCCGACCTGACGCCCCGAGCTTCGAGGGCGACGACACCGACGCGCTCACGGCCGAGGTGCTCGACTTCGTGCGCACCTGCTATGACGAGAAGGCCGAGCGCCTGGGCGAGGACCTCATCCGCGAGCTCGACCGCCAGGTCATGCTCCGCGTCATCGACACGCGCTGGATGAGCTACCTCCAGGAGATGGACTACCTCAAGCAGGGCATCGGCCTGCGCGGCTTCGGCCAGCGCGACCCGCTCACCGAGTACCGCTCCGAGGCGCACGCCGCCTTCGGCGCGCTCGTGAGCGCGATGTACGAGGACTACCTGCGCACGGTGCTGCGCACGGAGGTCCGCCAGGCGCCGGTGAGCCCCCAGGGCGATGCCGAGGCCGGGGCGCTCCGCTCCGCTACCTATTCCGGCCCCAGCGAGGTCGACGGCGACTCCGGCTCCTCGACGCTGCGCCGCCAGGCAGCCGCGACCGCGGCGAACGCGGCCGGCCCCGCGCCCGCTCCCGCGCGCGGCGCGGTGAAGACCTACGTGAAGGCCGAGAGCGGCGACCCGTACGCCAACGTGGGGCGCAACGACCCGTGCCCCTGCGGCAGCGGCAAGAAGTTCAAGAACTGCCACGGTAGGAACCGCTGATGGCCGAGGTGGAGAGCATCACGCCCGACGCGCTCGACGCGTTGGAGCGCCGTCTCGCCGAGGTCGAGGCGTACCTGCACATCGAGGAGAAGCGCGGCCGCGTGGACGAGCTCGAGCGCCTAAGCGCGGCCCCCGGCTTCTGGGATGACGCCGAGCGCGCCCGCTCCCTCATGGCTGAGCTCGCCTCCGCGCGCGGGGACGTCGAGGCCGTGGACGGCGCGCGCTCGCAGCTCGCGGACGCCCGCGCCGCGCTCGAGCTCGCCTCCGAGCTCGGGGAGGACGAGGGCGCGGACGACCTCGTGGCCGAGGCGTCCCAGGATGCGGCGGCGCTCGCGCGCGCGGTCGACGCCCTCGAGCTCACGAGCTGGTTTACGGGCGAGTTCGACCACGGCGACGCCATCCTCACCATCAAGCCGGGGCAGGGCGGCCTCGAAGCGCAGGACTGGACCTTCATGCTCTTCAAGATGTACATGAAGTACTGCGCGCGCAAGGGTTGGAAGGTTACGGTGAACGATTGCCCCGCGGCCGAGCAGATCGGCATCGACCGCGCCACCATCACCGTCGAGGGCAAGGACGCCTTCGGCATGCTGCGCGCGGAGGCGGGCGTGCACCGGCTCGTGCGCATCAGCCCCACGGACGCGAAGAAGCGCCGGCAGACCACGTTCGCCGGCGTCGAGGTCATCCCCGTGCTGCCGGACGACATCGACATCGAGGTCGCGCCCGACGACATCCGCGTGGACGTGTACCACGCGAGCGGTCCGGGCGGCCAGGGCGTGAACACCACCGACTCTGCCGTGCGCGTGACGCACCTGCCCACGGGCATCGTCGTGACCTGCCAGAACGAGCGCAGCCAGATCCAGAACAAGGCCGCGTGCATGCAGATCCTGAAGGCGCGCCTCTACGAGCTCGAGCTCCAGAAGCGCGAGGACAAGCTCGACGAGATCCGCGGTCCCAAGACCGAGATCGGCTTCGGCAACCAGATCCGCAGCTACGTGCTGTACCCGTATCAGATGGTGAAGGACCTGCGCACCGGCGTGGAGACCTCGAACGTGGACGGCGTCCTCGAGGAGGGCTACCTCGACCCGTTCGTCATCGGCTACCACCGCTGGGCCACGGGCAACGCCGAGGCGGAAGCCTAGCCATGTAAATTTACCCCAGGGGTTATTTTACATGGTGGTAAGACGTATCAAGTCGTTATAACTGAGCGGCCAAGCGTGCTACAATCCATCCGGTACTATCGGAACCCATGCGCCTGTTGAGGTACGGCGGCGCGCCGCGCGAGCGGAGGCCGTGCGCAGAAGGGACGGGCACATGGCTTCCCGTATGAACCTGAAACACGTCGACGTCAAGCGCGTCATCCGGTCGCGGTTCTGGCGCGACGTGCCGCTCATCGCCGCCGGGTGCGCCATCGCGGCGTTCGCGGTCGACGCGTTCATGGTCTCGAACGGCCTCGCGGCGGGCGGCCTCACCGGTCTCGCCACCATCATCGCGGAGCTCGCGTCGCGCCAGGGAATCTACCTGCCCGTCGGCTTCCAGACCATCGTCATGAACGCGGTGCTCCTCCTCTTCGTCATGCGCACGGGCGGCACGCGCTACATGGTGCAGACCATCACGGGCTTCGTGCTCTTCGGCTTCTTCTGCGATGCGCTCATGCCGCTCGCGGCCTCGTTCGAGAGCGTCTCGGGCGACCTCGTGCTCTCGGCGCTTTGGGGCGGCATCATCTCGGGTGTGGGCTACGGCCTCGTGTTCCGCGCGGGCGCCAATACGGGCGGCTCGGACACCATCGCGCAGATCATCTCGCGCAAGACGTCGCTGCCCGTGGGCGCCACGGTCATGGCGATCGACGTGGCCGTGTGCGCCGCCTCCGCGCCGGTGTTCTCGCTCGAGCACGCGCTCTACGCGGCGCTCGCCATGGTCATCATGGGCTACGTGGTCGACATGGTGGTGGACGGCGGCAACCGCCAGCGCGCGGCGTTCATCGTGTCCGACGCGTGGGAGGACATCAAGCAGGGCATCTTCGACGAGCTCGACCGCGGCTGCACGGAGCTTCTGGCGCGCGGCGGCTACACGGGCAAGGAGCGTCCGGTGATCCTGCTCATCATGAGCAAGAACGAGATCTCGCTCGTGAAGACCATCGTGCACGAGTACGACCCGAACGCTATCATCATGATCACGGACGTGAGCGAGGCCATCGGCTACGGCTTCAAGGAGTTCACCGTCTAAGCGACGCATGTGGGACGTGGTTGCATGAGCCATCCGACGCGAGGGCACAAGGGCGCGGTCGCGGTTCTGATCGTGCTGGTTGCCGTGCTGCTTATGTGCGCGGCGATCTTCTTTGCGGCGCGCATGGGCGCGGAGGGCTTCGGGCGTCCCGATGAGGGCGAGGTCGTCGGCGGCTGGTGGGATACCATGCACCAGTCGACGGGGACGGTGCTCGCGGTGGATGAGGACGATCGCCTTGTGACCATCGAGGTCGAGGAGGATAACGCCGCGTACGACGCTGGGAGCATCGTGGAGTACGATTTCAGCGTTGACGGGGATTTCGCCGTTCCCGAGGACATCTCCTGGGTCGAGGTCGGCATGCGCGTGACGGTCGACTACCTCCCCTCAGACCCGCCGGGGTCGATGGGTGGCCGCGTGGACAGCCCGTTTCACATAAGGCAGGCAGAGGACTAATGGGTTGGTTGGGGACGTGTTCCTTTCAACCCATTTCTTTCAATCCATTGCGGCCGGGGTATCGGAAGGGCGCTCCGTCGCAACCGCAAAAAGGGGTTGAAAGGAACACGTCCCCAACCAACCCATTGCGAAAAGATGATGCAGGAATGTCGAGCCCCCGCGCTCCGCGTCGCACCTGCTATGATTGGTCTCGTCACCGGGGGACCTCTCATGCGAAGGGATGGACATGGCAACTGATCAGCTCAGGAGCGCGTGCGCGCGGAGCGATGCGGAGATAGCGCTCATCGCGAACCGCATGCGGCGCGACGAGATCGAGATGCTCGCGGCGGCGGGCAGCGGGCACCCGGGTGGGTCGCTCTCCGCGACGGACATCATGGCGACGCTCTTCTTCTCCGGCGTGCTCGGCTACGACCCGGCGGATCCGGAGAACCCGGCGCGCGACCGCTTCGTGCTCTCGAAGGGACACGCGGCGCCCGCGCTCTACGCCGTTCTCGCGCAGATCGGCTACATCCCGCGCGAGGAGCTCGTCACCCTGCGCAAGCTGGGCAGCCGCCTGCAGGGGCACCCCGACTGCCATCTCTGCCCGGGCGTGGAGGTCTGCTCCGGCTCGCTCGGCCAGGGGCTCTCCATCGGGTGCGGCATGGCCATGGGGCTTGCACTCGACGCCGCCCGCGACGGCTCCGACCCGCAGCGCGTCTTCGTGCTCACCGGCGACGGCGAGTTGCAGGAGGGCGAGAACTGGGAGGCCGCGATGTTCGCCGGCCACCGCGGGATCGACAACCTCGTCGCCATCATCGATAGCAACGACCTGCAGATCGACGGCCATGTGAGCGACGTGTGCGCCGTGCAGCCGATCGATGCGAAGTTCCGCGCGTTCGGCTGGAACGTCATCGTGCTCGAGAACGGCCACGACATCCCGGCCATCCGCGTCGCGCTCGCCGAGGCGGTCGCCACGACCGGCGCGCCGACCGCCCTCATCTGCCCCACCATCAAGGGCAAGGGCGTCTCCTTCATGGAGGATCAGGCCAACTGGCACGGCGTCGCGCCGAATGCCGAGGAAGCGGCCAAGGCACTGGCAGAGATCGATGCAGCGGCCGAGGCGCTCGCCGCCGTGGCAAAGGAGGCGTAGGCGATGGCGAAGGCAACGCGCGCAGCCTTCGGCGAGACGCTCGTGAAGCTCGTCGAAGAGGGTATGGACATCATGGCGGTGGACGCGGACCTGTGCGGCTCCACCACCACGGCGAAGCTCGGCGCGGCGTACCCCGACCGCTTGGTCGACGTGGGCATCGCGGAGCAGAACATGATCGGCGTGGCGGCGGGCCTCTCGCTCACCGGCCGCACGGTCTTCACCGGCTCGTTCTCCGTGTTCGGCACGGGGCGCTGCTGGGAGCAGATCCGCAACACCGTGTGCGACTCCGGCCTGAACGTGAAGATCTGCCCCACGCACTCCGGCATCACCGTGGGCGCGGACGGTGCGACGCACCAGATGCTCGAGGACATCGCGCTCATGCGCGTGCTGCCCGGCATGCGCGTGCTCGTGCCGGCGGATTACGCGAGCGCCGTGGCGGCGATCCGCCTCGCGGCGAAGACGCCCGGCCCCTTCTACGTGCGCCTGGGCCGCGAGCCCCTGCCCGAGGTCTACGACGAGACCTTCACCTGCGACGTGCCGTTCGCGGGCGTGCCGCGCGAGGGCTCGGATATCTCCATCATGGCATGCGGCGTCGAGGTGGCGCATGCTCTCAAGGCCGCCGAGCTGCTCGAGGCCGAAGGGATCTCCGCCGAGGTCGTCGACGTGTTCAGCGTGAAGCCGCTCGACGAGGAGACGATCATCGCTTCCGCCGCGAAGACGGGTCGCGTGCTCACCGTCGAGGAGCACAGCATCTACGGGGGCATGGGTTCGGCTGTGGCGGAGCTGCTTTCCGAGAAGCACCCCGTCCCCGTGTCGCGCCTGGGGCTCACGACGTTCGGCCAGTCCGGCACCGCCGCCGAGCTGCTCGCGTACTACCAGCTCGACGCCGCGGGCATCGTCGCGCGCGTGAAGGAGCTGCTGGGGAAGTAGGCGGCTGGCTCGCTGGGCGCACGGCGCCGTGTATCAAGAAGCAGAAGGCTCGTGGGGCGGCGCCCTGCGAGCCTTTTTGTGTGGTCAACCGTATGCGGCCGCGGCTTCGCGTGAAAGCCGCCGGCCATGTTGCGGCGGCCGCAGCGCGGAAAAGGAGGTGGGAAGGTGAAGAACGCGCCCGCGCCCTGCTGATTCTGTGTGCCCTCGCGCTTCCTGCTAGAATAAGCGCGTATGTAGTTTAAACGCACGACTCGAAGGAGCTGCAGTGGGCAACCACTTCCGTACCGTCGAAGATGGGCAGGACGCACCGGCAGCGAACGCACCGGGCACCGCTTCCCACTTCGCGTATTCCTCGCCCGACGAGGATGCGCAAACGCCTTTGTATCCACAAGCCGACGCGGGGATGCCCGAGCCGGCGGCGCCGGAGCTCGATCCGTTCGCCTACCATCCTGAGATGCCGACGTCGCAGGTGAGCCCGTTCGCCAACGTGCCCTCGCCTGAAGCGCCCGCCCCGGGCGGCACGGGCGCGGGCTACACGCAGGCCTCCGGTGCCCCCGCGGGCACCAACGCCGCCCTGGCGTCCATCCCTTCCATCCCCGACCCCGCGGAGCCGGCGGTGGGGGCGGACCAGGCGCACGAGGTCGCGACGCTCAACACTGCGCTCGAGAGCGGGGACTTCACCTCGGTCTTCGCCCCGGTGGGCGAGTCGCGCAAGAAGATGGCGCACGAGGCGGGCGTCGAGCCCGTCATCGTGATGGAGCACGTCACGAAGATCTACCCGGCGCAGCCGAACAAGCCCGCCCTCGAGGACGTGAACCTCGAGGTCTACCCGGGCGAGTTCGTCTTCCTCGTCGGCCATTCCGGCTCGGGCAAGTCGACGCTGCTGCGCACCATCATGCGCGAGGTGAAGCCCACGTCCGGCCGCGTGATCGTGGCTGGCCAGGACCTCATGCGCATCCGCAACCGCAAGGTTCCCTACCTGCGCCGCCAGATGGGCATCGTGTTCCAGGACTTCCGCCTGCTGCCGAACAAGACCGCCTATGAGAACGTGGCCTTCGCGCTCGAGTGCATCGGCAAGCCGCGCGGCGTCATCCGCGCGCAGGTGCCCGAGGTGCTGCGCCTCGTGGGCCTCGCGGACCAGATGAACTCCACGCCCGACCAGCTCTCCGGCGGCGAGCAGCAGCGCGTGAACGTCGCGCGCGCCATGGTCAACCGCCCGCCGCTGCTCATCTGCGACGAGCCCACGGGCAATCTCGACCCGGCCATCTCGCTCGGCATCATGAAGCTCCTGGAGCGCATCAACCGCGCCGGCACCACGGTGATCGTCGCCACGCACGACCGCGAGATGGTCGACTCCATGCACCGCCGCGTCATCGCGCTCGAGGCCGGCCATGTCATCCGCGACCAGGAGAGGGGAGGCTACGGCAACTATGGCGCCTTCTAACATCGGCTACTCGCTGCGCGAGGCATTCAGCCACTTCTTCCGCAACTGGACGACGTCGTTCGGCGCGGTCATCACCATCTTTCTGTCGCTGTTCATCATCGGCCTGTTCATCGTGGGCTCGGCGCTCATCTCGTCTGCCATCGGCACCATCGAGGACACCGTGACCATCAACGCGTTCATCTCGGACGACGCGTCCGACGAGGACGTCGAGGCCTTCAAGGAGAAGCTCGAGAGCTGGGACAACGTCGCCTCCGTCAACTTCAAGACGAAGGAGGACGCGTACCAGGAGTACGCCAACATGTCCTCGAGCGCCGACTCGACGCTCGCGGCGCTCGACGGCGAGAACCCGCTGCCGCGCTCGTATGAGATCATCATGGACGACTCCTCGCAGGTCGAGGCCATGGCCGACCGCATCAAGGACGACCCCGACTTCCAGGCCATCAGCGACACGGGCAACCCGGACGACGACGTGCTCTACAGCCAGGAGATGGTGGGGCGCCTGTTCCAGATCACCGGCTACATCCGCATCGCGTGCATCGTCCTCGTGGCGCTGCTTACGTTCATCGCGTTCATCTTCATCAACAACACCATCCGCCTCTCCATCACGGCGCGCCGCCGCGAGATCGCCATCATGCGCCTGGTGGGCGCGTCGAACGGCTTCATCCGCGGGCCGTTTGTCACGGAGGGCGTGCTCCAGGCGCTTCTGGGGTCGCTCCTCGCCATCGGCGTGCTCGAGCTCGTGCGGAACCTCCTCATGCCGCGCGTGCAGAACATGGTGAGCTGGATGCCGTTCAACATCCCGCTCGAGGTGTACCTCACCACGTACGCGGCCCTCGTGGTGGTCGGCCTTGTGATCGGCCTCTTCGGATCGGCCATCGCGATGCGCCGCTACCTGAAGGTGTAGCGCGCGGACCGGGTTCCACCGGCGCTTCCGTGGGATGGCGCGGGCTCAGGCGAGCTCGACGCCCCGCGGGCATACAGACACGTCCAGGCGTGCAATGTGGCGATTTCGGCGCATTGCACGCCTTTTGCGTCCGCGGGCTTGGGGCGGGCGCCCACGGGTACACGGGTACCAGCTTTGAGCGGAAAGGAGGGGAGCTATGGCACATAGGAAGCGCGCAGGCGGGCGCAGGAAGCCCACGCGGACGGTGCGGCGGCCGAGCCTGACGGGAACGGTGCGCCTCACGGACGCGGGCGGCGAGGTCGCGTGCGCCGAGGGGACGCTCAGGCTCGCGAACCGATCGCTCCGCGAGGTCATGGACGGCGACGTGGTGGCAGTGAGCGTGCAGCGCGGCCGCGAGGGCGGCAAGCGCGCGGTGGTCGAGAGCGTCGTCGAGCGCGCGCACGCCGCGGTGGTGGGCACGTTCTCGCCGGTCGGGCCCTTGGGTTGCGTGCGGCCGCTCGACACGCGGGTCCGCGCGGACTTCTTCGTGCTGCCGAGCGACGGCTCCCCCGCGAGCCTCGGCGTGGGAGCAGGCGACGTGGTGCGGGCGCGCATCGTCTCGTACCCCAGCCGCCATGAGTCGGGCGTCGTGACGATCGAGCGCCGCCTGGGCGATGCGGACGCCCCCGACCTGGGCATCCGCTCCGTCATGGCGCGCTATGACCTGGACGACGCCTACCCCGAGCAGGCGCTCCGCGCGGCGGAGGGGCTCCTGCTCGACGTGGACGGCGCGCTCGCCGACCCGCTCCGCCGCGATGTGCGCGACCGCTTCGCGCTCACCATCGACCCGGTGGACGCGCGCGACTTCGACGACGCGCTCTCCATCTCCCGCACCGCGGAGGGCGGCTTCGCCCTGTCCGTGCACATCGCCGACGTCTCGCACTACGTGGCGTGGGGTGACGACATCGACCTCGAGGCCAGGCGGCGCACGACCTCGGTGTACCTGGCCGACCGCGTGCTGCCCATGCTCCCTGAGCGCCTGTCGAACGACCTGTGCTCGCTGCGGCCGGGCGAGGACCGCCTCGCCATGACGGTCGACATGACGTTCGATGCGCGCGGCCGGCTGCAGGGCGCCGTGCCCTATCCGAGCGTCATGCGCTCGCGGGTGCGCCTGTCCTACGACGAGGCGCAGGCGCTCCTGGACGGCGGGGCGGGTGTGGCCGAGGACGCCGTGGCGCGCGCGGCGGAGGAGGGCGTCGATGTGCGCGAAGTGCTGCGCCTCGCCGATGAGCTCGCGCGCCTGCGCGCCCAGGTGCGCTCACGGCGCGGGGCGATCGATTTCGACACCGTCGAGGTCCATGCGCTCATGGGGTCCGACGGCGAGCCCCGCGACCTCGTGGTGCGGCACCGCACGGCGGCCACCGCGCTCGTCGAGGAGGCGATGCTCGTCGCGAACGAATGCGTGGCGTCGTGGCTCGTCCGCCGCGACCTCGAGGCCGTCTACCGCGTGCATGAGCCGCCCACGCCGGAGCACCTCCAGACGGCCGCTGCCGCGCTCGTGGAGCTCGGCATCATCGACCGCGGGCGCGCGCTCGCCATCGCGGCGGGCGAGATACCTGCGATGCGCGCCGCCCTCGCCGACGTGGCGGGGACGCCGGAGGCCGAGCTCGTGAACGCGCTGTTGCTCCGCGCGATGCAGCGCGCGGTGTACCGGCCGCAGAACCTGGGGCACTACGCCCTCGGCGCGGCGGCGTACTGCCACTTCACGAGCCCCATCCGCCGCTATCCGGACCTCATGGTGCATCGGGTGCTCAAGCTCGCCCTCGCGCGCGAGCGCCTGGGCGCGCAGGAGGCACGGCGTCGCGCCGGCGCGCTCGTGGG
>NZ_CAPF01000059.1:0-5531 GCF_000321165.1 Enorma timonensis | reverse complement strand
TACGCCAAGTATCCGGCGAAGGAGCGAGCTCGCTACCTGCGGTTCCGTTGGCGCGCAACCCCTCGCTACTTCCGGGGGTGCCTATAAAACGCTCGTTTCGCGCATTCTGGGTTTAGCCCGCCATTTCGGGGCGTCAACCGGGGCGAGACGGCTCCGTCCGCCGCCTACCGCCGCTCGGCGAGCAGCTGCAGCAGGAAGGCGCCGACGCCGTCCTCGTTGTTGGTGGCTGCGATGGCGTCGGCGGCGGCCTTCGCCTCGGGTTCCGCGTTGCCCATCGCCACGCCCAGCCCCGCCGCCTCGAGCATCGAGGTGTCGTTGATGTTGTCGCCGAACGCGACGGCCTCCTCGACGGGGATGCCGAGCTCGCCGCAGAGCCACACGAGCGCGAGGCCCTTCGTGGCGCCCGCATCCGAGATCTCGATGTCGTTCTCGACGGAGCGCACGACGCTCAGGTCGGTCGCGCCCGCGAGTTCGCCCAGGATGGCGTCACGGTCGCGCGCGTCGTACCAGTACATGGCGACGCGCTCGATATGCTCGAGCCCCGCGAGGAACGCGCCCGTCTCGCCGTCGTAGGTCGTGCGCGAGCGGCGCACGGAGGCGAGGACCGTGGGGTCAGCGATGTACTCGCCGAGCCGGTCGTAGCAGCTCCGATGTGTATAGATGCGTCCGTCGGCGAAGATGTCGAACGTCACGTCGCGCCCGCGCGTGAGCTCGTAGCAGGCGAGCGCCCGCTCCCGGCCCAGGTCGACGCGGCGCATGACGGCTCCGGCGCGCAGGTCGGTGATCGCGGCGCCGTTCGACGTGATGGCGTAGCGCGCGGCGGGGTGCTCGATGATGGGCCGGGCGATGCCGGTGAGCGCGCGCCCGGTGCAGGGGACGAACGGGATGCCCGCGGCCGCGAGCGCGTCGAGCGCCGCGAGGTTGCCTGCGCTCACCTGTTTATCGGAGGTGAGGAACGTGCCGTCGAGGTCCGAGAATACGATCATGCGCCACCCTTTCTAACCGCGCTCGGCGAGCGGCACGTAGGGCTCGTAGGTCATGACGGAATTGTACGCGGGGCGGATGATGCGGTTCGCGCCGTAGATCTCCTCCATGCGGTGTGCCGCCCAGCCGGCCATGCGCGCCACAGCGAACAGCGGCGTGTAGAGGTCCTCCGGCACGCCGAGCATGTTGTAGATGAAGCCGGTGTAGAGGTCGATGTTCGCGCAGATGGGCTTGTCCGTGCCGCGCACGTCGCGCATCACCTGCGGCGCGAGGCGCTCGATGCGCTCGATGAGCGCGAACTCCTCGCCCAGCCCCTTCTCCTCGGCGAGCTTGCGGGCGTAGCGGCGGCAGAGCTTGGCGCGCGGGTCCGAGAGCGTGTAGACCGCGTGCCCCATGCCGTAGATGAGGCCGGAGCCGTCGAAGGCCTCGCGGTTCAGGATCTTCATGAGGTAGCCCGCGACCTCGCCGTCGTCGTCCCAGCGGCGCACGTGCTCGCGGATGTCCGCGTGCATGGCGGTGACCTTGGAGTTCGCGCCGCCGTGCCGCGGCCCCTTGAGCGAGCCGATCGCGGCGGAGTAGGCGGAGTAGGCGTCCGTCGCCGAGCTCGAGAGCACGCGGCACGCGAAGGTGGAGTTGTTGCCGCCGCCGTGCTCGGCATGGAGCATGAGCATGACGTCGAGGAGCATCGCCTCGTCGTTGGTGAAGTCGTCGCCCTCGCGCAGGATCTGCAGGATGGTCTCGGCCATGGAGTAGGAGTCGACGGGCCGCGGCACGTGCGCGCGCCTGCCCTCGAGCTCCGCCTGGCGCGTGGTGTGCGCGATGGCGGCGATGCGCGGCAGCCGCGCGAGCAGCGAGAGCGCCACGTCGACCTCGTGCGCGGGCGAGATGTCGTCCGGCGTCTCGTCGAACGCGTAGAGCAGCAGCACGGCGCGCGAGAGCACGTTCATGATGCTCTTGGATTTTGTGGAGATGGGGAACTCACTCACATAGCCTTTCGGCAGCATGCGCATGCTCGCGACGCGCTCGCGCAGGGCGTCGAGCTCATCCTGCCGGGGCAGCTCGCCCGTGAGCAGCAAAAAGACGATCTCCTCGTAGCCGAAGCGCTGCTCCTCCTGGGCGTGGGTCACGAGGTCCTCGATATCATAGCCGCAGATGGTGAGCTTTCCCTCGTCGGGCACGAGCACCCCGTCGACCTTGTTGTAGCCGTGCACGTCCGAGATGCGGGTGAGGCCGGCCACCACGCCGGACCCGTCCGCGTTGCGCAGGCCGCGCTTGACGTCGTGCTCGCGGAAGAGCGCCTCGTTGTAGGGCACCATGGCCGCCCCATCGTACAGGCGCTTCGTCGACGGCGTGATGGAACGGGTCTCGGCGAAGTTGACGGTCAAGCGCTCGGCGATGCCCGGGCGGTTCATATTCAGTTCGATCATGCTCATAAGCGGCCCCTTCAGATCGTGGCGCGGAGCGCGGCGCGAGGTGCGTGCGGCCGGCGCGCGCCGGTGCCCGCGCTAGAGGCGGTACATGAAGTTGAAGACGTCCTCGCGCTGGATCTGCACGTCCACGCCGATCTCCTGCCCGACGGCGCTCAGGCGCTCCTGGAGCTCGGCGAACGACGTCGAGGCGGCGCCCATGTCGGCGATCATCGTCATGGTGAAGATCTCCTCGATGATGCTCTGCGTGATGTCGCGGATATCGATGCCCTCTTCGCCGAGCACGCGCGACACGGCGGCGACGATGCCGGGGCGGTTCTTGCCGAGGACGGTGATGACGATGCGGTTCTGGGCGACTTCTGCCATGGGTGAGGCCTTTCTCTCGGGCTCGCGGGGCGCGTCGCGGTGCGGACGCATGAGTTCCTTTATACCCAATTGCCCGGCGCCTGCATCTTGCGCGCCGTTTCGTAACAGTGGGGCGCCGCCGGGCGGGGCGGTCGCTGCCCGCCGAGCCCCAGAAATCTGTAGGCTTTTTGCATGCTGGCAGCGCGGGGGATCGTGTGCTATTCTAATCCGGTTGTTTCTGCCTTGGTCGGAAACCAAGGCGCCTTATGTCCTGGTCGGTAACCAGGACGCGATGGTAAGGAGTCCCTGCATGAAACCTGGAATCCATCCCGAGTACATGGAGTGCACGGTCCGCTGCTCCTGCGGCAACACGTTCGTGACCCGCTCCACCGTTCCCGAGATCCGCGTCGAGCTCTGCAACGAATGCCACCCGTTCTACACGGGCCAGCAGAAGTTCGTCGACACCGGTGGACGCGTCGGCCGCTTCGAGCAGAAGTTCGGTGGCGCCGCCAAGGCCGCCCTCGAGCGCGAGGCCGCCAAGAAGGCCGCCAAGCAGGCCGCTGCCGAGGAGGCCGCTGCCAAGAAGGCCGCCGAGCGCGAGGCCAAGGCCGCCGAGAAGGCCAAGCGTGCCGCTAAGTACGCTGCCGAGGCCGCCAAGAAGGCCGAGGAGGCCACCGCTGCCGAGGGGGCCGCTCCCGCTGAGGAGGCTGCTCCCGTCGAGGAGACCGTGGTCGTCGAGGAGACGGCTGCCGAGTAGCATCTCCGCACAACCGTATCGGTATGGGACCCCGTCGCTTCCGCGGCGGGGTCTTTTCATGTGCGGCGCGGTACACCCCCGGCCGGGTTTAAGGCCGCCGCCTCACCTCAAAAGCGTCGCATAACTCGAGGGTGAATCCCAAATATGCGGTCCACCCTCGAGTTATGCGACCGTTTCGCGCAGCATCGATCGGCATGGGGCGCGCGACCGTTCTCCGCGGCGCCGAATGGTATGATTGAGGCGCGCGATCGCGCAACGCCGAGGGCTGCAGCCGCCCTCGGTTCCGTACTCGGGGGACGAGACAGTCCGGCATGTCGTAGAACGCGTCTGCGCCGCCCATCGACCGTCGCCTCTGGGATGATTCCAGAGGAGCTCTCATGAACATGCCTGTATCCGCTCCGCTCGATGCCTTCATCTTCGATATGGATGGCGTTATCGTCGACACCGAAATGATCGACCATCGCATTCAATGCGAATTTGTGCGCGCGGTCAATGCTGTACATGGCGAACCGTCAGACGAGGCGGGCTTTGCCTCGTTGGTAGGCGCGTCGTATGCGGCGCTCGACCGTCGACTTCGCGAGCTCACCCATTGCGCGTGGTCGGAAGGGGAGACGCATCGGCGATTCATCGAGTTCGACAAAGCTCAGCGCGCCGGGCTTGATTACGCGGCACTCTTCCGTGCAGAAACGGTCAACGTGCTCGATACGCTGAGATCGCGCGGCGTCGCGACGGCCGTGTGCTCCTCGTCTGCCTTAGCGCACATCGAGGAAGTCCTTTCGGCCTGTGGTGTCCTGGATCGATTCGATGTGGTGTATAGCGGTGAGAACGTTCCCCAGAGCAAGCCGCATCCGCAGATCTACCTCAACACCTTGGCCGAGCTTTCGCGCGTGGCGGGCGGCGAGGTCCGCCCCGAGCGCTGCATGGCGCTTGAGGATTCAACCTATGGAATCGCGGCGGCGAAGGCGGCGGGAATCGGCCTGGTGATCGCCTATGAGGAGACGCGCGTGGCGATCGACCAGTCGCAAGCCGATGCCATGGTGCATGACATGACTGACATGCAGCGGATGCTTGAGCGGTATCTTGGCTCGTTCCATGAGGGCGAGTAAGCGCTGCGCAAGGCTCGACTTACCGGCCCCCGGCGCGTCCGCCCATCATTTGGGCTGTCGCTGTTTGCCGGTGAAGTGATCGATCTCGATGCGCCAGACCGCTACACGGTCGAGCGCGGCATCCGGGAACGTGCTCGGCGCGTCGGGTGCCATGTGCGCCATGATGCGCGCGAGGCCACGTGCTTTGTCCTCGCGGTCCACGACCGGGAAGATGCGGCCGGCTCCCATGATGCTGCGATACGCGAAGGAATACGCGCACGCATAATCACCGGTGATGACGCCGTCCTCGCAGTCCATCTCGATGGCGACCTCGACGCCGTCTGCTCCATGTGCGGTAAACGCAGCGGCCTTGCGACCTTCGCCCGCCGAATGCAGCCAGAGCGTTAGGTGCGGCGCGCCCGCCTCATCGAGTTCCCAGTCATAGCCGAAGCTCACGGGCACGATGAACATGCCCTCATCGTCCAGCGCGCCCACGCGCACCGTCCGGCATGCTTCGACGATCTCGCGCAGCGCGCCGGGTTCGGTGACCGCGCGCTTGGCCAAACGCATAGATTTCATGGGCTCACCTTCCATGGTGTGGTGCTTTCCGGGCTCTTGCATCGCGTTCGCGTCCCGATACTGTGTGGGATTGGCGATACGTTCAGTATACGACGCATCCGCGCACGAAAACCGCAGGTCGTATTCGGCCGCGAGTGGCTTGTACCAGGCGAGCGGCGAATCTCACACAGTATCGGGGCTCGAGCGATCCGTCCGTGGCCGCGGGAGCCACTGCCTTCTGCTCTGCGCAGCCCGTCGTTCCGCGTAGTCCCGTGCCGCCCGTAGCATCCGCCGCCAAGCGCGCCCGCCAGGCCGCCCACGGGCGCCAACCCACCGCCCCGTGCCACCCCGCCGCCCGCGCGCCAGCCCTGCCTG
>NZ_CAPF01000060.1:0-14082 GCF_000321165.1 Enorma timonensis | reverse complement strand
GCCGGACGGTCGAACGCCCGATTATTGCGCCCCCACCGTATAATCGGGAGAGGGAATGCGGCGGCGCCAGCGCGCGGCGCCCCGGTTTCGGGCTGCTTTCAGGAGGCGACCTATGGCGTATACGATCTACAACTTCCTCAACAACGACGATGTGAAGGTGCTGCACCAAGCCGGTCAGTACCAGGTGATCCAGTGGGATCGCGACCTTTCCGTCGCGCCGTGGAGCGCGCAGGAGGCGTGGTTCGCCTCGCAGATGGACGTGCGGCGGCGCCAGCTCGTCGCGACGCTCGACGGGCACACGGGCGTCACGCTCCAGGCGGGCGCCATGCAGTGGACGGTCGGTTCCGTGCAGGCATCGACCGGCGTGAAGGGCGTGGGCGACCTGCTCGGCAAGGCGGTGCGCGGCGCCGTGAGCCAGGATTCCATCATCAAGCCGGAATACACGGGCACGGGCATGCTCGTGTGCGAGCCCACCTGGCGCCACCTGCTCATCCTCGACCTGTCCCAGTGGGGCGGCTCCGTGGTGCTCAACGACGGGCTTTTCCTCGCGTGCGACAGCACGCTCCACCACGATCTGCAGCGCCGCTCGAACATGTCGTCGGCGCTCGCCGGCAACGAGGGCCTCTTCAACCTGCGCCTCGACGGACAGGGCTTCGCGGTGCTCGAGTCGCCGTGCCCCCAGACGGAAGTCGTCTACATCGACCTCACGAACGACGAGGTGAGAATCGACGGCAACTACGCGCTCGCCTGGACGAGCGGGCTCGCCTTCACGGTGGAGCGCTCGGGCAAATCGCTCATCGGCTCGGCCGTGGGCGGCGAGGGCCTCGTGAACGTGTACCGCGGCACTGGGCGCATCATGATGGCGCCCATGCAGGCGGCGACGAGCTGGAACACGAACGCCGCGAACCCGACGAGCTAGGGCGGCGGCGAGCGCGGGTGACGGAACGCCGGGGCGCTGCGGCGCGGTGCCGGAACGCGCGCGCCGCCCGTTCACATCGTCGCGCACAGGATCGCGCCCTCCGGGTATCATGCTTGCAATATCGGTTTCATCGAGAGGGGCGCTCATGGCGGTCGAGGAGCTCAAGCACATGGTCGATGCGGCGGAAGGCCGCGAAGCGGTGGACATCCTGTTCACGAACGCGCAGATCGTCGACGTGTACGCGCTGCGCGTGGTGCCCGGGCGCGTCGCCGTGAAGGACGGCGTGATCGTGGGCGTGCTCTTCGACCCGCGCGACGCCGACGTGCCCGACCCCGCGGCCGCCCAGGTCATAGACCTCGGCGGGCGCTTCCTCTCGCCCGGCTTCATCGACGGCCACCTGCACATCGAGTCCTCGAACGTGCGCCCCTCGGAATACGCGCGCATGGCGCTCGCCCGCGGCACCACCTGCGCCATCGCCGATAGCCACGAGATCGCCAACGTCTGCGGGCTGGACGGCCTCTCCTTCATGATCGAGGACGCGCGCCGCAGCCCGCTCGATATCAAGTTCATGATGCCGTCGTGCGTGCCGGCGCTGCCCGACGAGCAGGCCGGCGCCAGCATCACGGCTGCGGACATGCAGGCGTTCATGGCCGAGCATCCCGGGGAGATCTTCGGCCTGGGCGAGATGATGAACTACCCGGGCGTCGAGGCGGCGGATGCCGAGACCCTCGCGCGCATCGACGCGGCGCGCGCGACCGTCTCGGGGCTCGTGGACGGCCACGCCCCGCTCGTTGCGGGCAACGACCTCAACGCCTACACCGCCTCGGGCGTCATCGCCGACCACGAGTGCACGAACGTGGACGAGGCGCTCGACAAGCTGTCGCGCGGCATGTACATCATGCTGCGCGAGGGCACATGCAGCCACGACCTCGAGGCGCTCGCGCCCCTCGTGGTGGACGACCCGCGCCGCGCGCGCCGCTGCTGCTTCGCCACGGACGACCGCGCGCCGTCGGACGCCCTCGCGATCGGCATGATCGACAACGCCTGCCGCGTGGCGATCGCCTCCGGGATCGACGAGCTCACCGCCATCGCCATGGGCACGCTCTCCACGGCCGAGTGCTTCGGGCTCGACCACGGGCACGCGCCCGCCTGCGAGCGGCGCGGCACCATCGCGCCGGGCAAGCGCGCCGACCTGCTCGTCCTCGACGACCTTTCCTTCACGCGCCCGCCGCGCGCGGTGTACTCCGCCGGCGAGCTCGTCGCGCGGGACGGTGCCTTCGTGGGCGAGGTCGCCCCGGCGAGCGCGCGCGTCGAGGAGCTCGAGGCGCTGCTGCGCGGCTCGGTGCGCCTGCCCGAGCTCTCGGCTGAGGTGTTTGACTACCCCTTCGTCCCCGGCAGCGCGGTCATCGACGTCATCCCCGGCAACGCCATCACGGGCGCGGCCTACCCGGACTCCGCCGAGGGGCTCCGCCGCATCATGCTCATCGAGCGCCACGGGCGCGGGGTCGCCGCGCAGGAGGCAGGTACCGACGGCGACGCCCCGGCGGGCACGGGACTCGTGGGGAAGCACATCGGCCGCGGCTGGCTGCGCGGGTTCACGATCGCAGGCGGCGCCATCGCCTCGACGATCGGGCACGATTCGCACAACGTCTGCGTCGTGGGCGACAACCCGCGCGATATGTACGAGGCGGTGCGCCATGTCGGCCAGGGCGGCTTCGTGCTCGTGCGCGACGGGAGCGTCGTTGCCCGGCTCGACCTGCCGCTCGGCGGCCTCATGAGCGACAAGCCCGCCGACGAGGTGGCGCGCGAGCACGACGAATTCATCGCCGCCGGCCGCGCCGCCGGCATCGAGCCGCCGCTCGACCCGCTCATGGGCATGATCTTCCTGCCCCTGCCCGTCATCCCTACGCTGCGCATCCGCCCCGAGGGCGTGTTCGACGTGCGCACGATGAGCTATGCCGTCTGACGACGCACGGGGGAATGGGTTGGTTGGGGACGTGTTCCTTTCAACCCATTCGCTGGCGGACGACCTCGGCCGATTCCAACCCCTCCCGAATGGGTTGAAAGGAACACGTCCCCAACCAACCCATATTTCCAAATCATGGGTTGAAAGGAACACGTCCCCAGCCAACCCATCCGAGCCTCCGGATGCCGCGCTGCGCGTCTCGATCGTGCTGCTCGACGGCATGTGGTCGTTCGACGTGGCAGCCCCCATGCAGGTGTTCGGCGGCGTGATCGCCCCCGACGGCACCGAGCCCTGCCGGCTGAGCACGGTGGGCCTCGGAGAGGTCGCCCGCCTCGACCACGGCATGTTCGTCGAGACCTGCCCGCTCGAGCGCTATCGCGAGCGCCCCGACATCGTGGTCGTCCCGGGCTTCTCCAATCCCTTCCAGATCGAGGCGGACGCGCGCCCGCTCCCGGTGGATGATGCCCAAGCAGCGCGCCCGGCGCCCGACGCGCTCCTTACCTGGCTGCGCGCGCAGCACGAGCGCGGCGCGGAGCTCGTGGCGCTGGGCACGGGTACGTTCGTCCTGGGCTGGGCGGGCCTGCTCGACGGCTGCTTTTGCACCACCCACGGCGCCTATGCCGACGGCCTCGCCCGCCAGGTGCCCGCCGCGCGCATCGATGCCTCCCGCCTCATCGCCCACGACAAGGAGCGCCGCATCTGGACGTCGGCTGGCGGCGCCTCGTGCGTCGACGTCTGCCTCACGGCCTTCGCTGCGCAAGCGGGGATGGGGACGGTCGGCCGCGTCGAGCGCATCATGAACCTCGCCGCCGCGCGCCCGGCGGATGCCGAGCAGGACACCGTGCGTGCGCCCATCGCCGGTGCGGGCGTCGCGGGCGACCTGAGCGTTCGGCGCGTGGAGGGCACCGTGCGCCAGAGCCTGAGCCAGTCGTGGACCACCGAGCAGATGGCGTGGTACGCGGGCATGTCGGTCCGGACGTTCCAGCGGCATTTCAAGGCGCAGATGGGCATGACCCCGAGCCGCTGGCTCGTCCGCGAGCGCGTGCGCGCAGCCTGCGAGCTGCTCGAGCTCACGGACCTCTCCATCGAGGTCATCGCCGCGCGGGTGGGGCTCTGCGATGCCGCCGCGCTCCGACGCGGCTTCTCGGCGATGCTCGGCACCTCCCCGAGCGCGTATCGCGCGCAGTTCCGGCGCACCGCTGCGGCCACCTCGGGCTAAGCGCGCCAGAAAAAAGACCCGCCGGCATCCCAGCGGGTCTTCCATGGGTTTGCATGTAGCCGCCACGCGGCAGCCGCGCGCTCTTACGCGTACAGCGCGGGGCGCTCCGGCAGCGAGATCTCGACGCGCCCGCCGTTGTGCAGGCTCTCGAGCATCGCGTCCGCGGCGACGTTCGCCACGTAGCCGTCCCAGGCGGTCGCCATCTGGCCGCTCGGCTCCTCGCCGCGCTCCACGCGGTTCAGGAAGGCGCGCATCTCCTTGTCGTACGCGTCGAGGAAGCGAGCGAACCAGTCGCTCGAGATGGAGTGGTAGATGCGCTCGGCCTGGCGCACCTCGGGCGTGGCGACGTCCGGCAGGCTCACGGTGCCCGACTCGCCCACGAGGCGGCACTGGATGTCGTAGCCGTACTGGCAGTTCACGTTGGCCTCGACGGTCACGATCGCGCCATGCTGGAACTCGATGATCGCGATCTGCGGCTCGCGCAGGTTCTCCGCGCCGTTGGGGTTCAGGCGGTTCTGGCGGGCGCACTTGATCTCGACCGCCTTGTAGTCGTCGTCGAAGAGGTAGTGCAGGATGTCGCACTCATGGATGAGGGTGTCGTTAACCACGTTGTCCGTGCGGTAGTAGGAGGTCGCCGCCTGGGCGTTGAAGTGGCGGCAGTCGCCGCAGAGCAGCTCGCCGATCTGCTTGGAGTCGATGATCTCCTTCATCTGCTCGTAGCCGGTGTCGTAGCGGCGGTTGAAGCCCACCTGCACGAGCTTCTTGCCGGCCTTCACCTCGGCTTCGACGACCTTCCAGGAATCGGCGCCGTCGATGGTCATGGGCTTCTCGGTGAAGACGGGCTTGCCCGCCTCGATGCACGCGAGCAGGGGCTCCAGGTGCGCGTCGTTGCGGCTCGCCATCACCACGGCGTCCACCTCGGGCGCGTGGATGAGCTCGTCGGCGGAATCGCAGATCTTGGCGTCGAGGCCGAAGTCCGCGACCGCCTTCTCGGCTGCCGCGCGATTGAGGTCGTAGATGGCGACGATGTGCGCGTTGCCCATGCGGTTCGCGATGCGATCGATGTGGTCGCGGCCCATCTGGCCGCATCCGATGAATCCAATGTTGACCATGGTCTGTTCCTTTCCCTGGAAAATGGTTACCGATTGATTGCCCCGTGCGCCTACTGGCCGGTCTTGGTGATGCCGATGAGGATGCCGCCGATGGCTATGAGCACCATGCCCGCGATGACGAAGCGCATCTCCTTGGGCGTCTTCTTCTCGTGCAGGATGAAGAGGCCGCCGAGCGTCGAGAAGATGACGTTCATCTGCGAGAGCGTCCAGCCCACGGCGACGCCGTTCATCTGGTTGGAGAACATGACGGTGATGTTCGCGATGGCGAAGAGCACGCCGGTCGCCATGTTCTGCCAGCTCTTCTTGCCGAACACGCCCTCCACGGGGTCGCCTGCGCCGCGGGGCGCGAGCTTCTTGCACATGAAGAACGCGAGCACGGTCGTGGAGATGAACATGAAGAGCGCCTGCGGGAAGATGAGGTCCATGCTATCGACGGAGAAGAAGCGCGCCGCGGTGGCGTAGGCGACGAAGCCCGCCGACGAGATGACGGTGATGATGATGCCCTTGGTGATGTCCGAGGACGAGGTGCTGGACTGCGCGTCGCCGGACTTCTCCTGCCAGGCGCTGAGCGCGACGCCCACGATGATGAGGGCGATGGCGCCGAAGCCGAGGATGAGCTGCCAGGTCTGCGGCCACTCGTTGAACGCGAACGCGCCGATGATGGCCGTGAAGGCGAGCTGCAGGCCGCTGGAGAGCGGCATGGCGCGCGAGACGCCCAGGTAGTCGAAGGACTTGATCTGTAGGATCTGGGCGATGCTCCACGGGATGCCGTTGATGGCGGCCGCCGCGACGAGCGTGCCCGACCAATTGATGGGATGGATGAAGGCGATGACGATGCCGAACAGCAGCGTCGTGAGCACCATGCCCATCTGCTTGTTCGCGGTGTTGCCACCCACCTTCTGCATGACGATCCCCTGGAAGCCCCAACCGAGGGCAGGGATCAGGCCGAATAAGATAGAACCCATAGTGCCTCCTGGTTCCTGTTTGCGCGCCCGCGTCGGGGCGCGATGTCACAGCAGTTCCAGTGTATGGTTGCGGCTTCAGCACATACATTCAAACAACGACATTGTTCGTGCGTATTACGACAAAATCGGATGGGTTGGATGGGTTGGTTGGGGACGTGTTCCTTTCAACCCGTTCGCCGGCGGGCGATTCCGACCGACCCAACCCCTCCCGAATGGGTTGAAAGGAACACGTCCCCAACCAACCCATCCCCGCGATGGTGGGGCGCTACAATGGTGGGAGCGCGGGAAGCGCGGGCCGCCGCCGGCGGATCTGTGGGCGCCCGGCGAGCGGGCGGTATCGAAAGGAGCTCCCTTGATCAAGCTCATCGCATCGGATATGGACGGCACGCTGCTCAACGAGAACGGCGAGGTGCCGCCCGAGACGTTCGACCTCATCCTCGCCCTGCGCGAGAAGGGCATTCACTTCGCGGCCTCATCGGGTCGCCGCTTCGACCGCCTGTGCATGTTCTTCGAGCCGGTGCGCGACCAGATGGATTTCGTGGCCGCCAACGGCGCGCAGGTGTACGCGGGCGGCGAGCTCGTCGACCGCGAGGTGTTCTCGCACCTGGGCATCAAGCGCCTCGCCAAGACGGTGGGCATGTTCGAGCACCTGCACCTCGCGCTGTTCGACCGCACCAAGTCGTTCCTCCTCGACGATGAGGACAAGTTCGTGCGCGAGTGCGACAAGGACCTGCCGAACATCGAGCGCATCTGGTACCTGCCCACGCCCGACGTGAACATCATCAAGGCGTCGATCTACTGCGACGACGGCCACGTGATGGACTACGCCTACGCGCTTTCGCGCGAGCTGGGCGACGAGTTCATCTTCGCGCCGTCCGGCAGCGCATGGGTCGACCCCATCCAGCGCGGCGTGTCCAAGGCGACGGGCATCCAGCAGGTCATGGCGCGCTACGGCATCAAGCGCGAGGAGGTTATGGCGTTCGGCGACTCCATGAACGACTACGAGATCATCCGCTTCGCGGGCGTGGGCTGCGCGATGGCGAACGCCCGCCCCGCGCTGCGGGCCGTGGCCGACCGCGTGGTGGGCTACAACCACGAGCAGGCGGTGCAGCAGGAGATGCGCAAGCTGCTGGAGCAGTCGGAGTAGCCCGGTGCGCCGCGCCTAGTCGGGCTGGCGGGAGAGCCCGCGCTCGCCCGCGACGAGGTGGATGACGCGCGCTCCGAGGAGCTCGGCGTCCACGCGGTCGTGGGTGGCGATGATGACGATCCGGTTTTGTTCACGGGAGCGCACGAGCATGGCCGCGCGCTCCCGTGCCGTTGCGTCGAGGCCGGTGAACGGCTCGTCGAGCAAGAGGATCCCGTGCGGCGCGAGGAGCGCCCGGGTAAGCGCGATGCGCCGCCGCTCGCCGCCCGAGCACGTGGAGGCGGGGGAGAGCAGGCGCTCGCCCAAGCCGAGCGCGCGAAGCAGCGCCGGCGCCGCGTCCCAGGCGGCGGTGCCGGGCGTAAGCGGAAGCCGCACGTTGGCGAGCGCGCTCGCCTGGTCGGCCAGGCGGTCGTCCTGGAATGCCATGGAGACGGGGGGGAGTATCTCGCGGTCGCACGCATCGCCCACGATGAGCGAGCCCGCGTCCGCGCGCTCGAGCCCGGCGACGATGCGCATGAGCGTGGTCTTGCCCGCGCCCGACGGCGCCATGAGGCAGAGGGCCTCGCCCGGGCGCGCGACGAGCGAGACATCATGCAGTACGCAGTGCCCTGCGAACGACTTCTCCACCCCGTCCAGCGCAAGCGGCTCCGCGGCCACATCCGCCATCGGCGAAGCCACAGCTGCATCCAGCCCCGCCTCAGCGTCATCTTCGGAAGCCGCCGCGCCCGCATCCATGCGCTCGAGTGCGGGCGCGTGCCCGGCCGCCGCGCAGGCGATGGGCTCCATGCCGTGCAGCGCCGCGCGCACCAGCGCCGTAGAGGCCGCGCTCAGCGCCACGACGGCGAGCGTGACGGCGAACAGCTCGGTCGTGTCGAAATAGACCTTCGCGTCGTAGATGGCCTCGCCGAGCGAGCCGTTCGGGATGCCGATGACCTCGGCTGCCACGCCCGCCTTCCACGCCATGCCCATGCCGGCGCCCAGCGCCGCGCTGAGATACGGGAAGAGCCGGGACATGACGAGGTAGCGCAGTCTGCGCCGCGCGGGTACGCGGAAGAGCGCCGCCATCTCGTCGAGCGCACGGTCGGTCGCGCGGAGCCCCGCGAGGGTGTTCTCGTACACGATGGGCAGCACCACGAGCAGCACGACGAGCACGGCGAGGTTGGCGGCGCGCAGCCAGATGAGCGCGAGCACGGTGATCGAGGCCACGGGCACGCTCTTCGCGAGCGAGATGAGCGGCGCGACGAGCCCCTCGACCACGCGCCAGCGCGCGGCCGCGAGCGCGCCGAGCACCCCGAGCAGGGCGCCGAGCGCGAACCCGCCCGCGATGCGCGCGAGCGAGAACCCGATGCGCTCCCAGAACACCGCCTGCGGCAGGAGCTCGCCCAGGCGCAGGAGCACCGCGACGGGGGAGGGCAGCAGCAAGGGGCTGCCCAGCGCCATGGAGCCGAGCTGCCAGACGATGATCCAGAAGAGGACGGCACCCGCCGCCAACCGGTTTCCCGGCGCGCTCGGGTGCCGTCGCGTCTCGACGCGAGGTCGCGGCATGGGCGGTTTACTCCTCGTAGTAGAAGTCGTCGCTCGGCATTTCGCCGCCCACGGACTGCGGGTCGGCGTCGTAGAGGGTCTTGAGGTAGCCCTCGAGCGCCTCGCGCATCTCGCTATCGGTCACGCACACGATGTGGCAGTAGGGGATGGCCTTCTCGGCGATCTGCGCCTTGACGATGCCCGCCGCCTCGATGAGCTTCGCGGCCTCCGCGTGGTTATCGTTCACGAATGCGACGGAGGAGGGGTAGGCGTCGAGCAGCTCGTCGATCGCGCCGGGGTACTCGTCCACGAAGGAGCGGCGCGCCACGGCGACACCGGTGATGAGCTGGGAGTTGTCGCCGTTGGCCGCGGTGGTGTCGTCCCACACGTCGGTGAGGTCGAGCGCGATGCGCGCGCCCTTGACCTGCTCGATTGCGCTCGTGGCGAAGGGCTGCGGCAGCATGCACACGATGCTCGGGTCCGACTGGAGTGCGGCGAGGCACTCGGAGTGCTCGCTCACCCACTGGATGGTGACGTCCTTATCGGGGTCGATGCCGTTCTCGCGCAGCAGGTACTCGAGGGCGAACTGGGGCGTGGAGCCGCGCCCGGCGGAGTAGATGGTGCGCCCGGCGAGGTCGGAGAAATCGTGGATGGTGTCCTGCGCCTCGACGATGTCGAGGACGCCGAGGGTGTTCACGCAAAGCACCGTGACCTCGCCCTCGGTCTTCTGGTAGAGCGTGGCGGCGAGGTTCGCCGGGACGCAGAGCACGTCGAGGTCGCCCTGGATGAGTTGGGGCGTGAGCTCGTCCGCCGAGCCGGCGAGCGTGAACTCGTAGGTGTTGACGAGCTTGGCGATGTCCGCCGGGTTGTCGTTCTCGGGGAGCTCGACGTTGTTCTGGGCGGCGAGGTCCTTGAGCGCGCCGCAGGCGTCCATGAGGCCGACGAGCCCCATGCCCGTGGGTCCCTGGAGCGTGCCGATGCGAACGGTGGTGGGGTTGGAATCGGTGGGCTGCTTTTCCGAGGACCCGGAGCCCTCGTTGTCGACGATCGTGCCGGCGGAGCAGCCGGCGAGGCCGAGGCCGCCCGCCACGACGGCGAACCCGCTGAGGAGCGAGCGACGGGAGATGGTTATCGGGTGACGAGTGCTTTCCGTGCTACGAGATTGATCATCGTTTTTCATTGAAACCTCCTAAGTTCAATGACGAAGGCGTGCATACCACTATATCAGCGCCACGCCCGCGGCGCGTCCGCCGTTCATGCGCGCTATCTTCTGTGTACCCCGGATGGGGCGTTTCCATGGCGTGGATCCGGAATGCGCCGTCGGGGGGGGTGCGGAGGCGCGAGTGTGCGCCCAGCGTGGCGGGGGCGCTTGCGCCCACACGGAAAGCGCGCCCGGGGCGGCATCCATCGATCGCCCCGGGCGCGCATGTGACGCGCGCGTGTCGTCGCCCGTCTACGCTACCGCGCCGTCCGCCGTCACGCGCAGCGGCATCGCCCACGCGGCGTGGTCGGAGTGCAGCAGCTCCTCGGCGCGCTCGGAGAGCGGCTCGCCCAGGAAGCCGTCGTAGCAGGCCTTGACGGCGGGGTTCTCGTGGCTGAAGCGCAGCTCGCTCTGCTCGTCGATGATGCGCAGTGTGCAGCCGCGGTCCGCCGAGAGGTTGATGCCCTCGATGATGGGCTGGCCGCCGCCGCCCACGCAGCCGCCGGGGCAGGCCATGATCTCCACGAAGTCGTACCGCGCCTCGCCGCGCTCAAGCGCCCGGCAGAGGGCGTCGGCGTTTGCGAGGCCGCTCGCCACGGCGATCTTGAGCTGGCGGTCGGGCAGGTCGAACGTCTTCTCGCGCCACCCGCGCTCGGGACCTTCGTGACGCACCTCGTGGAAGGCGTTCGCGTCGGGGTTCTCGCCGGTCGCGAAGAAGTACGCCGTGCGCAAGGCCGCCTCCATGACGCCGCCGGTCACGCCGAAGATGTGCCCCGCGCCCGTCGCCACGCCCAAGGGGCGGTCGAACTCCTCCTCCTCGAGCAGATCGACGTTCACAAAGCGCGAGCGCAGCTGCCGCGTGAGCTCGCGTACGGTGAGCACGGCGTCCACGTCCGGCCCCGTGCCGGTGGAGTCCATGCCGGGGTAGGCCGCCTCCATCTTCTTGGCAATGCACGGCATGTAGGACACCACGTAGATGTTCGCGGGATCCACGCCGAGCAGCTGGGCGTAGTACGTCTTGGCGAGCGCGCCGAAGATCTGCTGCGGCGACTTGGTGGTGGAGAGCCTGCCGGCGAGCGCGGGGTAGCGGTCCTTCACGAAGCGCACCCAGCCCGGGCAGCACGAGGTGAACATGGGGCCTTCCTCGCCCGCGGCCAGCCGCGCCATGAGCTCGCTCGCCTCCTCCATGATGGTCACGTCGGCGGCGAAGTCCGTGTCGAAGACGTAATCGAAGCCCAGCCGGCGGATGGCGGCGACCATGCGGCCGGGCGTGGGCGCCTTGCCGCCCAGGTCGAGCATCTCCGCCCAGCTCGAGCGCACGGCGGGCGCGACCTGCGCGATGACGACCTTCTCGGGGTCGTTGATGGCCTCGAAGACCCGCTCGGTGTCGTCGCGCTCGTGGAGCGCGCCGGTGGGGCAGTTGGCGATGCACTGGCCGCAGTAGGCGCACTCGTCCTCCGCCACGGCGTCCACGTGCGCGCGGCTGCCGGAGTCGACGAGGTCCCACACGCCGAGCGCCTGCACCTTCTGGCAGGTGGAGACGCAGCGCAGGCAGTTCACGCACTTCTCGGGCTCGCGCACGAGTGGGAAGCGCGCGTCGATGGGCTTCGTCTCGAAGAACGTGGTGTAGGGCACCTCGTGCACGTTCATGCGGTCGGCGAGCGCCTGGAGCTGGCAGGTGCCGTTGCGGAAGCACGTGGGGCAGCGGCGGTCGTGCCGCGAGAGGATGAGCTGCAGGTTCGCGGCGCGCGCCCGGCGCACGCGCGGGGTGTCGGTGTGGACGACCATGCCGTCGGCGACCTTGTTGTTGCAGGCGGCGACCAGGTGGTCGATGCCCTCGACCTCCACGAGGCACACGCGGCAGGCGCCGATCTCGTTGATCTCGCGCAGGTAGCACAGGGTAGGGATGTCCACGCGGTGCTCGCGCGCGACCTCGAGGATGGTGGCCTCCTCGGGGGCCTCGTAGGCGCAGCCGTCGATCGTGATGGTTACCATGACATCCGTCCCTCCTCATGCAGGATGCCGCAGCCGAAGTGGTCGCAGTTGAGGCACCTGAGCGTTTCCTGGCGGATCTCCTGCTCGGAGAGGCCGTATTCAACAAGGTCGAAGTCGTGCACGCGCTCCTCGACGGGGCGCTCGCCCAGCACGGAGCGGCCACAGGGCACGCGGTCGTCCAGGCGCGGGTGCGGCAGGTCGATGTCCACGGAGACGGCGTGGTGGAAGCCGAGGTAGGTGTCGATGGAGCGCGCCGCCTTCTTGCCGTCGGCGATGGCGAGGATCACGGTCGCAGGGCCGCGCATGCAGTCGCCGCCGCTGAAGATGCCCGGGTGCCCGGGGACGGCGAGCTCCTCGTCCACGTCGAACTGCTTCCAGCTCGTGGGGAGGCCCGCTTCGGCGAAGTAATCGGACTGGATGTCCTGGCCGATGGCGACGATGACCACCTGGCAGGGGAACTCGTGCGCCGGGCGCTCGGCCTCGACGGGCGCGGGGCGGCCGCGCTTCACCGGGCCGATGATCTGCGGCTGGGCCTTGAGGGCGCGCACGCGGCCCGCTTCGTCCGTGAGGATCTCGAGCGGCGCCATGAGGTCGGCGATCTCGCAGCCGTCGGCGATGGTGCCCTCGATCTCCTCGGGCAGCGCGGTCATGTCGGCCGTGCGCCGGCGGTACACCACCGTGACGCGCTTGGCCCCGCAGCGCACCGCCGAGCGCGCGGCGTCCATGGCGACGTTGCCGCCGCCCACCACGCACACCTCGAGGCCGGAGTAATCCGGGGTGTTCCCCAGGCCGATCTCGCGGAGCATCTTCACCGCGGGCACCACGCCCTCGGCGTCCTCGCCGGGCATGCGGAGCTTCTTGTCGCCGTGCGCGCCCATGGCGATGTAGACGGCGTCGAAGTCGCGCTCGAGCTCCTCGAGCGTGATGCCGTCCGCGCCCACGGGCGCGTTGCAGTGGATCTCGACGCCCGCGGCCTCGATGGAGGCGATCTCGTCGTCCAGGATGGTCTTCGGCAGGCGGTAGTTGGGGATGCCGTAGCGCAGCATGCCGCCGGCCTGCTCGCGCTGCTCGAACGCCACGACCTCATGCCCCATGCGGGCGAGGAAGTACCCGCAGGTGAGGCCGGAGGGCCCGGCACCCACGATGGCGACGCGCTTGCCGGTGGCCGGCCCCCGGTCGCAGGCGCGCGGCGCGCGGGCGTGGTCGACGGCGTAGCGCTTGATGCCGCGGATGTTCACGGCGTCGTCCACCATGGTGCGGCGGCAGGTCTCCTCGCAGGGGTGCTCGCACACGTAGGCGCAGGCGGAGGGGAAGGGGTTGTCCTTGCGGATGAGCTCCACGGCCTCCTCGTAGCGGCCGGCGCCCGTGAGCGCGATGTAGCCGGGGATGTCCACGTGCGCGGGACAGCTCACCACGCAGGGCGTGCCCTGGCTCGAGCTGCGCAGGCAGCGGCCGGTCTGGGCGTGGTACTCGAAGTCGTCGCGGAACGCCTTGATGCTCATGAGCACCTGCTCGGCGGCTTGGTAGCCAACGGCGCAGTCCGAGCTCACACGGATTTGCTCGGCGAGGTCCTCCAGCCGCTCGATGGTGCCGGCTTGCGCCGTCCCGCCGATGATCTGCTCGAGCATGTCGGTCATGGCTCCCAGCCCGACGCGGCACGGCGTGCACTTGCCGCAGCTCTGCGCATGCGCCACGCCCACGAGCGCGCGCGTCATGTCGACCGGGCACGTGCCGCGGGCATTCGCGCCCAGGCGGCGGCTCGTGTTGGAGCACATCTCACCGAGCGCGCCGTACGAGCTGTCGTTTTCAAACAGCATTGAGGCCCCTCTCTCGCATTTCTCGTGCATTCCACCCGTTGCGTGCCGGCAGCGCCGGGGTAGAGGTGGTGCTGAGTGCTCATTCTACTGGCCGCGCGAGGGCGATGCGATGCGAGTGGTCTGTTTGCGTCGGTGAACGGTAGGCGAGGGGGAATTTTCATCCAATCGGGCACCGCGATGCCCCGATGGGGAGCATGCGTCGAGCACAAAATGAGCGAAA
>NZ_CAPF01000061.1:0-84352 GCF_000321165.1 Enorma timonensis | reverse complement strand
CGACTGGGAGGGCTGGGACGCCTGGGGCTTCATGGCCGAGCTCAACCGGTGGCTCCACTGGTTCCGCTCGGGGCGCATATCCGGGGCGCTGGGCTGGCGCACGCCGGACGAGAACCGCAGGCTCCTCGGCTACGCGGTGTAGGGTGTACGGGAAAACGTCCGCAGTCCCGGACGGGTTCGTTTGACTCAGCGAGTCAATTGAACCCGTCCCCAATGGCTCAAATGACTCAAAGGAAGGAGGAGGCCTGTGGGTACATTTGTCGAGGATGCCTCCGCGCAGGGCGCGTGGAAGCTCAAGCTCGCGTTCGTCTGGGGCGGCGAGCTCGTCTCGGTGCTCACGAGCTCCGTGCTGCAGATGGGACTCATCTGGCACATCACGCTCACGACGAACTCCGCGAGCATGCTCTCCCTCGCCTCGCTCGCGGGCTTCCTGCCGCTCGCGCTCTTCGGCATGTTCGCGGGCACTATCGTCGACCGCTTCCCGTTGCGCCGCTCGCTCATCGGCGCGGACCTGTTCATCGCGGCGGTGAGCCTCGTGGTGGCGGTGGCGGCCGCGATGGGAGCGCTGCCCATCTGGATGGTCATCGCGGCGCTGTTCCTCCGTGCGATCGGCAGCGCGTTCCACACGCCCGCCTTCCAGGCGCTCACCCCGCTGCTTGCGCCCCCGGAGCATCTGACCCGCCTGGCGGGCGTGGCGCAGGCGGTGCAATCGGGCGGCTACATCTTGGGAACGGCGCTCGCGGCGGTGATCTACCCGCTGTTCGGCCTCGTGCCCATGGTCGCCCTCGATGTCGTCGGCGCGCTCTTCGCCGCGGGGGCGGTGCTCGCGGCGAACATCCGCGCGGGCGGCAGGGAGCCGGGCTCGGCGGACGGCCCGGATGCCCCCGGCGGCGACGTGCGCGCCCTGCTCGCCGAGACCCGCGACGGCTACCGGGTGCTGCGCGGCTACCGCGGCCTGTTCGCCCTGCTCTGGTGCGGCTTCGCGTTCACCCTCGTGTTCTCGCCCATTTCGGCGCTCTTTCCGCTCATGACGCTCGACCACTTCGGTGGCACGACGGCGGATGCCGCCCTGGCCGAGATCGTCTTCTCGGTCGGGATGATCGCGGGCTCGGCGCTGCTCACGGCGACGGGCGGTTTCAAGAACCGCGCGCTCACCGTCGTGGCGGCGACGGCGCTCTACGGTGTGGCGACGCTCGTGGCCGGCCTGCTCGGTGCCGGCGGGTTCGCGGCGTTTCTCGCCATGAGCTTCCTCATGGGATTGAGCTCGCCCTTCTATTCCGGCCCGCAGACCGCGCTCATGCAGGAGCGCGTACCGCCCGAGTTCCTCGGCCGCGTCTTCGGCCTTTATGGCGCCATCATGTCCTGGGCGTTGCCGCTGGGGCTCGCGGCCTCGACGCTCTTCGCGGATACCGTGGGCGCGCCGGCGTGGTTCTCGGGCGCGGGCTGCGTGATGCTTATGCTCGCCGTGCTCACCTGGTGCATCCCGAGCATCCGGCACATCGAGGCCGAAGAGTAGCGGACGCCGGCGCGGTGAGTCAATTGAACCCGTCCCCAATGACTCAGGTGGAGGGGCGGGCGAGGGGGCGGGGTACAATGGAGGCGATGGCCACGACGGGCGTGCGTTGAAGGGCGGCTTCCATGGCGCAGATTTGGGTGATACGGTCCGGGCGGCTCGTTGCCGATGCCGCTGCGTCCGAGGACACGGCCGAGGCGCGCGTCGAGCTCCTGCAGTATGCCAAGGGCCTGGACGCTGTGGACGACCCCTCCGTGCACGAGGTGCTCACCCAGGCGGAGCACGCCACCGCGCCGTTCGCCGAGCGCCTGGGCTCGTGCGTGGCGGGCGTCGTCGTGCTCCCCGTGTGCATGAGCAGGGCATCGGGCAAGGTGCCGGACAAGGCGCTGGATAAGACGTCGGCCGCCGCGCGGTTCGGCTTTCTGCTCAAGCCGGATGCCCTCATGCTCTTCGACGACCACGGCATCTGCGACCGGGTGATCGAGCGCCTCGTGGCGGACGGGGTATCGGTGGAGACGGTCGCGTCCGTTTTGCGCGCGCTGCTCTGCGCGCCGCTGCGCGAGCAGCCGGAGCTGCTCACCCGCGTCCGCGACGATCTGGAGGTCATCGAGGAGCGGCTGCTCGAGGGGAGGGTGCGCGTCGACCGCGCCCGCATGATGGCCGATGTTCGCCATCTCATCGGGCTCGATGCCTTCTACCAGGGCATGTCCGATGTGCTCGACGTGCTCTCAGACGAGGCGTCCGACATGCTCGGCTCTGATGACCGCAAGCGCTTCGCGGCGGTCGCGCGCCGCCTCGACCGACTCTCCGCCCGCCTCGAGTCGCTGCAGGACTACAACCTGCAGGTCCACGGCCTCTACCAGGAGGAGATCGACATCCAGCAGAACAGCGTCATGCAATGGCTCACCGTGGTGGCGACGATCTTCATGCCGCTCACGTTCATCACGAGCTGGTACGGCATGAACTTCAAGAACATACCGCTGCTCGGCGCGTCGTGGGGCTATCCGGTGATGGTGGCCATGTGCGTGGTCATCGCGGTCGCGCAGATCGTGGTGTTCCGCCGGCGCGGGTGGCTGAGCTTCGGGGGCGGCAAGGAGCGGCGCACGCGGCGGCGCAGGCGCGGCAAGGGGGATGATGCGCGATGAGGGCGCGCCGCGACCTGGAGGGGCGGCTCGCCGGGATCGACCGGAGGGGCTACCCGGCGTATAAGTCGCTGCGGGGCGTGTACGACCTCGGCGCGTTCGAGCTCTCCATCGACCGCGTGCAGGGCGACCCGTTCGCGGCGCCCTCGGCTCTTTCGGTGCATGTCCCGGCTGCGCGCGCGGGCTTCGCGCCGGAGCTCTACGCCACGCCGGAGCGCTGCACCGCGCTCGAGGACCTGCTCGTGCGGCGCTTCGCGGCCGAGGCGCGGCGCGCGAGCTACGCCGTGCGCGGCTCGGGCAAGAGCGGCCTCATCGCCACGAGCGCGCCCGGCCCCGAGGTGCTGCCGCGCTCCGCATGCGAGGCGGGCGAGGCCGGCGTGCTCATGCGGCTCGAGATGGGGTTCCCCGCGCACGGACGCACGGTGGACGCCCGGGGCCTCGCGCGCATGCTCTTCGAGCTCTTGCCCGCGTGCGTCGAGCGCGCGCTCGTATGCGACGAGGCGTGCCGCCGCGAAGCGCGGGCGGCGATGGAGCTCGCCGACGACCAGGCGGCGGTGCGCGCGGAGCTCGAGCGCCGGGGGCTCGTCGCCTTCGTGGCGGACGGCTCGGTGCTGCCGCGCGCGTCCGGCGTCTCGTCGCGGCCGCTCAAGGGCGCGGTGCCGTTTCGCGCTCCCGAGCGCCTGGCCGTGGAGCTCGACCTGCCGCATCGCGGCCGCGTGCGCGGCATGGGGCTTCCGCGCGGCATCACGCTCATCGTGGGCGGCGGCTTCCACGGCAAGTCGACGCTCCTCAAGGCGCTGCAGGAGGGCGTCTACAACCACGTGGCGGGGGATGGCCGCGAGCTCGTGATCACCGAGGCGAGCGCGATGAAGCTCCGTGCCGAGGACGGGCGCGCGGTGCACGCGGTCGACATCTCCCCGTTCATCGGCGATCTGCCCGACGGCCGCGACACGCGCGCGTTCTCGACCGAGGACGCGAGCGGGAGCACCTCGCAGGCGGCCGCGACCGTCGAGGCGCTCGAGGCCGGCGCGCGGACGCTTCTCATCGACGAGGACACCTCGGCCACGAACTTCATGGTGCGCGACGCCCTCATGGAGGCCGTCGTGGCACCCGACCGCGAGCCCATCACCCCGTTCGCCGAGCGCGTGCGCGGCCTGTGGAAGCGCTTCGGGGTGAGCTGCGTGCTCGTGATGGGCAGCTCCGGCGCGTTCTTCCCCGTGGCCGACTGCGTGGTGCAGATGGACGGGTACCATGCGCTCGACGTGACGGAGCGCGTGCGCGCGGTCTGCCACGAGCGCGGCGTGGACGTCGTTTGGGGCGATGCGTCGGGCGTGGATGATGGGTGTACGGCGCTCCACGCATCCGAGCGTCGGATGGAGCTTCCCGGGCGCGCGTTTCGGCGCGATGGGCGCGGGCGCGGCCCGAAGGTGCGCGCGCACGGGCTCGACGGGTTCTCGGTGGGGTCGGGCGAGGCCGACCTGCGCCTGGTGGAGCAGGTCGTCGACGCCGAGCAGGTGGCGGCGCTCGCGCAGATGGTACGCGTCCTGGGCGAGGAGCGCGCGCTCGACGGCTCGCGCGGCCTCGCCGAGGCGGTGGGGGAGCTCTACCGCCGCCTCGAGCGCGACGGCTGGCAGCTGCTCTCCCCGTACGGTGACACGGGCTGCGGCCTCGCGCTCCCCCGCCCCCAAGAGCTCCACTGTGCCCTCAACCGCTTCCGCGTCATGTAGGGACGGGTTCAAAACGATACATTTTGCTACATTTGGGGACAGGCTCTGCGCGGGGGTCGCGCCCGCCGCACGGATCACTCGCCGACGGATCCGCCGGTGTAGAGCTGCCAGTAGCGGCCGCGCTGCGCCATGAGCTCGTCGTGGTCGCCGCGCTCGATGATGCGCCCGTGCTCCATGACCATGATGCAATCGGCGTTCTTCACGGTGCTCAAGCGGTGCGCGATCACGAACGTGGTGCGCCCGGCCATGAGCGCGTCCATGCCGGCTGCCACGATCTCCTCGGTGCGCGTGTCGATGCTCGATGTGGCCTCGTCCAGGATGAGCGCCGGCGGGTCGGCCACGGCCGCGCGGGCGATGGCCAGAAGCTGGCACTGGCCCTGGGAGAGCTCCGCCCCGTCGCCTGAGATGCGCGTCTCGTAGCCCTCGGGCAGGCGGCGGATGAAGTCGTCCGCATGCACGAGGCGCGCGGCCGCGCGGCACTCCTCGTCCGTGGCGTCGAGCCGGCCGTATCGGATGTTGTCCATCACGGTGCCGGAGAACAGGTGCGTGTCCTGCAGCACGATGCCCAGGGATCGCCGCAGGTCGCCCTTGCGGATCTTGTTGATGTTGATGCCGTCGTAGCGGATCTTGCCGTCATCCACGTCGTAGAAGCGGTTGATGAGGTTCGTGATGGTGGTCTTGCCGGCTCCGGTGGAGCCCACGAAGGCGATCTTCTGCCCGGGCTTCGCGAAGAGCGTGATGTCGTGCAGGACGGTCTTGTTGGGCGTGTAGCCGAAGTCCACGTGGTCCATCACGAGCTCACCGGCCTGGCGCACGTAGGTGATGGTGCCGTCGGCCTTGTGCGGGTGGCGCCACGCCCAGGTGCCCGTGCGCTCCTCGCAGGGCTCGACCTCGCCGCTCGGCAGGACGCGCGCGTTCACGAGCTCGACGTAGCCATGGTCCTCCTCGGGCTGCTCGTCAAGCAGGGCGAAGACGCGCTCGGCACCGGCGGCCGCCATGGTGACGAAGCTCATCTGCTGCGAGATCTGCGTGATGGGCTGGGAGAAGTTGCGGTTGAGCGTGATGAAGCTCATGAGGGCGCCCACGGTGAGCCCGCCCACGCCGCCGATGGCCATGGCCGCGCCCACGGCCGCCACGAGCACGTAGAAGATGTTGCCGAGGTTGGCGTTGATGGGCATGATGAGGTTGGCGATGAGCTGCGCGCGCGTGGCGCTCTCACGCAAACGGTCGTTCGCCGCGCGGAAGTCGGCGCGGGCGCCGTCCTCGTGGTTGAAGACCTTCACGACCTTCTGGCCGTCCATCATCTCCTCGATGAAGCCGTCCACCTCGCCCAGGTCGCGCTGCTGGTCGGCGAAGTAGCGGCCCGAGAGGGCGGAGCAGCGCGCCGTTACCACAAGCATCACGGCCACCATCACGCACGAGAGCGCCGTGAGCGGCACGGAGAGCAGGCACATCGAGACGAACGTGGTCACGAGCGTGACCGCCGAGTTCACGAGCTGCGGCAGCGTCTGGCCGTAGAACTGGCGCAGGGTGTCCACGTCGTTGGTGTAGACGGACATGATGTCGCCGTGGGCGTGCGTGTCGAAGTAGCTGAGCGGCAGGCTCTCCATGTGCTCGAAGGTCTCCGTGCGCAGGCTCCGCATGGTGCCCTGGCTGATGGTGACCATGAGGCGGTTGTACGCGTAGGAGGCGGCGACGCCCACGACGAGCAGGGCGCTCAGGCGCAGGAGCTCGGAGGCGAGCGCCGAGAAGTCGGTGGAACCGGTGGCGAGCATGGGCTCGATGTACTCGTCGATGAGGGTCTGCGTGAAGAGCACCGAGTAGGCCATGATCGCGGCACTCACCACGATGCAGGCCACTACCAGGGCGAAGAGCCCGCCGTAGTGCGCGAGCATATAGCGCAGCGCACGGAAGAGCGCGGCGAACGAGAAGGATCTCCCGCCCGCGCCCGCCGCCGGGCGCATGGGGCGTGCGGTCGTGTTGGTACCTGCCATGTATGCCTCCTAGTCCTGCGCCGCGCTCGGGGCGGCGATGTCGAAGTCTCCGGTGCCCTCCGCCTGCGATGCGGCGACGCTGCGGTAGATGTCGTTCGTGGCGAGAAGCTCCTCGTGCGTGCCCACGCCGTCGATGCGCCCGCCGTCCATGACGACGATGCGGTCGGCGTGCTCCACGCTCGAGATGCGCTGGGCGATGATGATCTTGGTGGTGCCGGGGATAAGGGTGTCGAATGCCGCGCGGATGCGCGCGTCGGTGGCGGTGTCCACGGCCGAGGTCGAGTCATCCAGGATGAGCACCTTCAGGCGCTTGAGCAGGGCGCGCGCGATGCAGAGGCGCTGCTTCTGGCCGCCGGAGAAGTTCACGCCGCCGCGCTCCACGCGCGCATCGAGCCCCTCGGGCAGCTGGCACAGGAACTCGCTCGCCTGCACGGCGTCGCAGGCCGCCCAGAGCTCCTCGTCGGTGGCGTCCGGTGCGCCCCAGCGCAGGTTCTCGGCCACGGTGCCGCTGAAGAGCACGTTCTTCTGCAGCACCACGGCCACGGCGTCGCGCAGGGTCTCGAGGTCGTAGGCGCGCACGTCGAGCCCGCCCACGCGCACGGTGCCCTCCGTGGCATCGTAGAGGCGGCTCACGAGCGAGACGAGGCTCGACTTACCGGAGCCCGTGCCGCCGATGATGCCGATGGTCTCGCCGCTGGCGATGTGCAGGTCGATGTCCTGGAGCACGTCCTCGCCGTCGCCATGGGCGTAGGCGAAGCCCACGTGGTCGAAGTCGATCGAGCCGTCCGCGACCGAGCACGCGGCTTCGGCCGGGTTCGCGATGTCGGGCTGCTCGTCGAGCGCCTCGGCGATGCGCCGGCCGCTCGCCAGGCTCATCGTGAGCATGACCACGATCATGGAGAGCATCATGAGGCTCATGAGTATCTGCATCACGTAGGAGAAGAGGCTCGTGAGCTCGCCGGTGGTCATGGAGCTGCCCACCACGAGCTGGGCGCCCAGCCATGAGAGCGCTATGATGCACCCGTAGACGGCGAGCATCATGACGGGGTTGTTGAGCGCGACGAGCCCCTCGGCGCGCACGAAGAGCCGGTAGAGCTTGTCGGCCGCCGCGCGGAACTTCTCGTTCTCGTAGGCCTCGCGCACGAACGCCTTGACCACGCGGATGGCGGCCACGTTTTCCTGCACGCTGGCGTTGAGGTCGTCGTAGGCGTCGAAGACCACGTTGAAGATGCGTGTGGAGAAGACGACGATGACGCCCAGGGCGGTCGCCAGGAAGATGATCGCCGCGAAGAAGACCGGAGAGAGGTCGAGGCTGATGGCCATGCCCGCCACGAGACTCGAGATGAGCATGATGGGCGAGCGCACGGCGATGCGCATGAGCATCTGCGAGGCCATCTGCACGTTGGTGACGTCGGTGGTCATGCGGGTGACGAGCCCTGCGGTGGAGAAGCGGTCGATGTTGGCGAAGGAGTAGGTCTGCACCTTATCGAAGATCTTCTCGCGCAGCTCGCAGCCGTAGCCGATCGACGCCTTGGCCGAGAAATAGCCGGCCATCATGCCGAAGCCGAGCGAGAGCGCGGCCATGACGAGCATCGCCGCGCCATAGGCGAGCACGGCGGTGAGGTTGCCGGCCTCCACGCCCTCATCGATGATGTAAGCCATGATGAAGGGGAGGAAGACCTCCATCACCACCTCGCCCACCGTGCCGGTGACGGCGAGCGCGGCCTCCTTTCGGTAGCGCCTCATGGGCGCGAGCAATGCGTTCATGCGCTGCCCCCTGTCCTGTGGTTATTCAGATGAATTGCCCATGGAGTATTCCCCGAAAACATTGCTGGCAGATTGTTGAATTTTCTATAATTGATAGAAAATGTTTATAACAAAAGATACGAGGTCGACTATGAACACCATGCAGCTCTCGTGCTTCACGGAGGTCGCGCACACGCTGAACTTTTCTCAGGCGGCGAACAACCTGCACGTCTCCCAGCCCACGGTGAGCCATCAGATTCGTTCGCTCGAAGAGGAGCTCGGCTGCACGCTGCTCGTGCGGAACACCCGCTCCGTGCGCCTGACCGATGAGGGCTTCGCGTTCCTGGCATATGCGGATGACATCTTGGGGCTCGCGGCGCAGGCGAAGGATCGGCTGGCGCACGCACACCGTCCCGCTAAGCGGCAGCTGCGCATCGGCGTGCACGACGGCCTTGAGGCCCAGATCATCGCCCCGACGCTCAGGCAGATGATGGACGAGTTCGGGGCGTTCGACCCGGTGATCCGCATGGGGCCTTCGAGCATGCTGCGGTCGATGCTTGAAGACGGGCTGGTCGATGTGGTCATGGAATTCCGGAATCCGGCGGGGGAGCCAGACGGCGCATCGGTGTTCCACCGCTTGGCGGAGTGCCCGGCCGTGTGCGTGTGCTCGACGGAAAGCCCCTTGGCGGCATCAGATCGGCTCGAGCTCGATGATCTGGCGCGCGGCGGGCGCATGGCGGTCGGGGACCCGCATCACTGCGCGACCGCGGTTGTTGAATTGCAGCGCACGGCTGCCGGGCACATCGCTTCAGCCGATGTGATGATGGCCTACAATACGGAGATCGCCCTTGCCCTCGTGCGCGCGGGCGTCGCGTTTACGGTGCAAGCGGGAATTCCCGTGGGCAGCGTGCCCGAGGCGCGCTGCATCCCCATCGAGGGGCTGCCCGCGGTGACGCTGGGGGTGCGCGTGCGTCGCGGCCGCAGGCCGGCGCTGCTCGACCGTTACATCGCTTCATTAAGGGACGGGTTATAAACGATACATTTTGCTACATTTGGGGACAGGCTTTGCGACGACAGCACGACGCGGTGCAACGACGGCGCGGCGTGCGGGCGGGCCGCTTACGTCCACGGATGCGAGGTGAGGTGCCAGCCGCCGCAGTAGGGACAGCGGTAGGTGGAGAGGCCGCGCCTGCCGTGCTCCTCGCACGCCGCGATGGCGTCCATGGCGTCGGCGCGCGTGGCATAGCGCATCTTCGAGGCGCAGGCCTTCTCGCGCCGGGCGCGCTCGCGCTCGACATCCAGCTCGTCGCGACGGCGGTTTTCGTCCTCGAAGAGGCTATCGAGGTCGCCCGCTCCCGCTTTGAACGCAGCGACGCGCTTCGCCCGCGCCGAAGGTTTCCTGCTCGCCATGGCTTTCCTCCCGCATGATAAAATCCAGACAGGCTGGTTTTTATCATTTTGCCCCGCGCCCGCCCGTTCGCGCGGCTCAGCGCACCGCTCCAAGAATGATTCACGCACGCCTCGATTTTATGCAGGTCATGCGCGATAGAATGGGGGAGGAGGTACCCCACCGCGAGAGCAAGGAGCGACGCATGAACCTTCCCGACAAGCGCCCGGACGACATGGCGCGCATCAACACCCCCGAACGCGCCCAGGCGTTCATCGACGAGCAGGTGGCGGCATGCCGCGCGCAGATCGGCGATAAGAACGTGCTGCTCGCGCTCTCCGGCGGCGTGGATTCGAGTGTGGTGGCGGCGCTGCTCATCCGCGCGGTGGGCAAGCAGCTCATCTGCGTGCACGTGAACCACGGCCTCATGCGCAAGGGCGAATCCGAGCAGGTCATCGACGTGTTCCAGAACCAGATGGATGCGAACCTCGTCTACGTTGACGCCACCGATCGCTTCCTCTCCCTGCTCGAGGGCGTGGCGGAGCCCGAGCGCAAGCGCAAGATCATCGGCGCCGAGTTCATCCGCGTGTTCGAGGAGGAAGCACGCAAGGTGGCCGGCGAGGTGGACTTCCTCGCGCAGGGCACCATCTACCCGGACATCGTGGAGTCCGACGGAGTGAAGGCGCACCATAACGTGGGCGGCCTGCCGGACGACCTGCAGTTCGAGCTCGTCGAGCCCGTGCGCCTGCTCTATAAGGACGAGGTGCGCGAGGTGGGTCGCGCGCTCGGCCTGCCCGAGAGCATGGTGGAGCGCCAGCCGTTCCCCGGCCCGGGGCTCGGTGTGCGCTGCCTGGGCGCCATCACGCGCGACCGCCTGGAGGCGCTGCGCGAGGCCGATGCGATCCTGCGCGAGGAGTTCTCCGCGGCGGGGCTCGCCGGCAAGGTGTGGCAGTACTTCGTCGTGGTGCCCGACATGCGCGCGACGGGCGTGCGCGACGGCAAGCGCGCCTACGAGTGGCCGGCCATCATCCGTGCCGTGAACACCGTCGACGCCATGACCGCGACCGTGCCCGAGCTGGATTGGCCGCTCCTGAAGCGCATCACCGACCGCATCCTCGCCGAGGTGCCGGGCATCTGCCGCGTGACGTACGATCTGACTCCGAAGCCCATCGGAACGATAGAGTGGGAATAAAATGGTTTTCCCGTACTAAATAAAACACCAGTTCAAACGCCATGTTTCAATTGCGATTCAGGGCGTTTCCTTCTTTTGGTGTGTATGTGGTGTACCATCTTCACCAAACGAAAGCTGCAGTACACCACGAAAGTGAGCGTGGCACCGCATGGGCAAACACAGCAAATGGCAGTGCGCAAGCTTAAGAGCGAAGAATGGTGCGGGGTTCTCAAATTAAGGACAGCAACGACAGACGGAAACAAGCAGCCGAAGTATGAGTCTTGCTGGTTGAGAGCATGGGAGAGCTATGGACGTAATGGATGCGAGTGGCAAGGTTGCCTACCGCAAGGAAGCATTATCTGAGGCACTCGAAAGCGGGCTGCTTCCTCGAGATGCCTTCGACATACTTTCCGACATCCTCTCCGAAGACAGTACAATTGCTGCGTTCGCTCAAAACCCCAAATGCCCCAAGACACTTCTCAGACGCCTTGCGATTGACAGCGATTCTTGGGTTCGCGCCGGCGTCGCCGGCAACCCCGCCTGCCCGCAAGACGTTCTCGCGCATCTTGAGACCGACAGCGATTCTTGGGTTCGTGCCCACGTCGCCGGTAACCCCTCCTGCCCGCAAGACGCCCTCACGCGACTCGCAGAAAATAAGGGCGGCTATCTGGACTACAACCTCGCTAAAAACCCTTCCTGCCCGCCGGACATTCTCAAGTATCTCGTGTTCAGCTATGACGAGGACGCTGCCGAGGTTGCTGTTCGTAATCCTTCTTTTCCGCCGGACGCCTTCGAGTGCCTCGCATTTGACTGGGATCAAATCATGAATGAAACTCGCGATTTCAATCCCTCCCTTCCGCCGGATGGCTACGGTATGATTTCGAAGGATGAAGACGAATTTGAATACTCCGAGAAAGAGCGAGATGAACGCTGCTATGATGTGCAAAATTGGATTGCCAGCAGTCCCGTCTGTCCACCGAACGTTCTCGTACGCCTCTCGGAGGACGAAGACGATTACGTGCGCTGGTGCGTCGCCGCTAACCCCTCCTGTCCGCAAAACGCCCTCATGCGCCTACTGAAGGACGAGGAGGCTTCCGTACGCTTACAAGCCGCCGGCAACCCCTCCTGTCCGCAGAGCGTCATCAGGCACCTTGCCGAAGGTCAGGATGAGGATATGCGTTTCGCCGTTGCCGACAACCCCACCTGTCCCCCGGACATCCTTGAACATCTTGTGAAAGACGCGGGCTACCTTACCTGTCTAGCGATCGCCGGCAACCCCTCTTGCCCTCCGAAGATTCTCGAGCGCTTTGCAGACGATAGAGACTGGAGAGTTCGCGAGCCTGTCGCCGGCAACCCCTCCTGCCCCCCAGACGCCATAGTGCGCCTCGCAAGCGACGAGAACGACGACATACGCAGTGTCATCGCGGGAAACCCATCAACTCCTCACGAAGTACTAATGAGACTGGCGAAAGACGAATATGGAAGCGTCCGACGTGCCGCCATCCGCAATCCAATCTTCCTAGCGGATACAAAGTAGCGCAGGGGACTATCTGATTGGATGGCGCGCGATGAGCAGCGTCCAGAACGACGGGGCGACGATGGCCGCGAGGCATCCGGCGGCGAAGAGCGCGAGCGAGCACTCGAGCAGCCGGCGCGTGCGCACCCGCTGGAAGAGCGTCGCGGTGAGCGCGGAGACCACGCCCACCATGAGCAGGTAGACCGTGGTGAGCCACTGGCCCACGAGCGCGCTGACGCCGAACTCATCGATGATCGCCGCGAGCGCCGAGGCGAGCATGTTCTGGCTGAGCGATCCCAGAAACGCGCCCGTCATGAGGACGGGGATCATGAGCCTTCCCGCCCCGCGCACGCGGGCATCCTCACGCGCCGCGCCCATCTAGCTCAGCTCCTCTGCGCGCTCGAGCATCTCGCAGGCGCGGTCGATGGCAAACCGGTAGCTCTCCTCCGCCGGGGGATCGAAATGGCTCAGGTACCCCTGGTGCTCCAGCGAGGCGAAGCCGTGCAGCATGCTGCGCACCAAACGGAGTCGCCGGCCTCCCCGCGCACCGGCTACAGCCCCTGCCGCTGGAACATCTCCGCGATCTCCTCGGCGGACTCGCGCATGCCCCGCTGGAACCAGACCTCGATCCAGCCGTACAGGGCGTAGGCGAAATAGGCGCGCGCGTACGCCTCCTCTTTCGGCTGCTCCGGTTTGGGGCCGAAGAGCTCGATGACGGCATCCTTCACGAGGAACATGAGGCCGCGCTCGTTGAGCAGCGCGTAGAAATCCCGGTGCTTCTCGAACCGGGCGAAGAGCGACCGCAGCAGCTCGCTCAGCGGTGCGCTCGCGACCCCCGCGCCCCCTTCGCTCGTATTCGCCCAATCTTGGAACAGCTCGTGGACACGTTCCTCAAGCACGGCTTCCTTGCTGGCGAAATTCCGGTAGAAGGACGCCCGGCCGACGCCGGCGCGGGAGCAGATTTCGCTGATGGAGATCGCCTCGAGCGGGCGCTCCCGTAGCAGCTGCAGCAGCGTCGCGGTGATGTGCGTCCGCACGTACGTGTTCCGTCCCCTGTTGCTCATCGGCGATACAGACGCCCCGGTTTGTCCCATTTGGTGACCCTCCATCGCAATTCGGCAGCTCGATGATACGATTGTATCGCTGAAACAGTTGTATCACCACCAGAACGCAGCAATGCGCCGCGCCCGCCCCGGCCGCGGCCATCATCGACCGCAAGGAGTCCGCATGACGCTCATGCAGCAACGATTGCTCATCGCGCTCGCCATCGCCGTCCCCGCCTTCCTCCTCGGCAGGCTCGCAGTCCGCGCGGTGCTGAACCTACTGCTCGGGGGCACGCTGTTCGGAGGAAACTTCCTATGAGCCGCACAACGAAAGGAAAGGGGCCGCGCGCCATGTCGGTGGGAATCGGGATCTTGATCTTCGTCGTCGCCTTCATCGGCGGCGTCGCGTCGAAGTTCGTCATCAAGCCCGCATGGGCGCAGGCGTACAGCGTCACCTGGAGCGACGAGCTCGGCACGCGGAAGGTGGACATCCCCTACGGCGACGGCGAGGCCAACACGTTCGACCTCTACCTGCCGAAGGACGATACCAAGGAGCACTATGGCCTCGTGGTCTACCTCCACGCGGGCGGCTTCACCTCGGGCGACAAGAGCGATGACGAGGGAACGCTCGCGTGGCTCTGCAGCAAGGGCTACGTCGCCTGCGGCATCAACTACACGCTGCGCACCGAGACCAACAGCGCGAGCGTCCTCACGCAATCCAACGAGATCAAGGCCGCCATCCCGCGGGTGGTCGAGGCGGCCGCACAGGCAGGCTACTCAATCGACAAGATGGCCATCGCGGGCGGATCCGCCGGGCACACCCTCGCCATGCTCTACGCCTATCGCGACGCGGCGGACGCGCCCGTGCCCGTCGTCCTCACCTTCGGGGCGGTCGGCCCGTCCTGCTTCCACACGGAGGACTGGGACAACTACGGGCTCGACCGGAACACGGATGAGAGCCGCCAGTCCGCCGCAGCCCTGTTCAGCGCGATGCTCGGGGAGCTCATCCCGGTCGAGGAGGTCGAGAGCGGCGCGTACCTTGAGCGCGTGAAGCCCATCTCCGCGGCTGATTGGGTCGCGCCGAATGCGCCGGCGACCGTGGTTGCCTATGGCACGCACGACCGCGTCCAGCCGTTCAAGGCGTCCCTGCGCCTCAAGGCCGCGCTCGAGGAGAACGGCGTGGACTACCGCTACTTTGAGTGCCCCCACTCCGGCCATGGTCTGCAGAACGATAACGCCGTGTACCGGCAGTGGATGGAGACGGTCGAACAGTACCTCGACACGTACCTGCCGGTGGAGTAGCGCGCGGCGGTTCGGGTATATCGTTTCGGTTCTCGCCCTTGAAGATGGCGGCATCGTCTGCCTCCTGTCACCCTGGGATGCCAATCGCCTTTGTGAATCCAGCTTCTCCCTTCGTCGCGAGCACAATGGCGGCGTACCGCAACGTATGAGAAGGGAGAATCGGGATGGTAGGTAGCGTCATGTATCCCGTCGAGCGGCTGGGCATATCGTCCGAGCCGCGCCGAGGAGGAGCCGGTTTCGCGCGGCGCGCCACGAACACTTCTTTTGAGCCCCGCGACCGTATGGCGGTGACCACAACGGGGCTCACCAAACGCTATGGGGATGCTTGCGTGGTCGATCGTGTGAGCCTCGCCGTCCCTGAGCGAGCGGTTTATGGTTTCCTGGGACCGAATGGCGCCGGCAAGTCGACCACCATGAAGATGCTTCTTGGTCTCGCGCATCCCACGGAGGGGTCGGCAACGATCCTCGGCACACCGCTCACACCGAAAAACCGACTCGAGGTTCTGCGGCATGTGGGCTCACTCATCGAGAGTCCAAGCTGTTACCCGCACCTTACGGCTCGCGAAAACCTTGAAATCGTGCGCCAGCTGCGAGGCCTACCCAAGTCCGAGATCGACGAGGTGCTGAAAATCGTCCGTCTTGACGATCCGTCGCTCAGACGGAAGCGCGTTGGGAACTACTCGCTCGGTATGCGGCAACGCCTCGGCATCGCTGCTGCGCTCATGGGCAAACCGCCTTTGCTTTTGCTCGACGAGCCGACCAACGGTCTCGATCCCTCGGGCATTCATGAGATTCGCGCCCTCATCAAAGATCTTCCGCGCATGTTCGATATGACCGTCGTTGTTTCCAGCCACTTGCTTTCCGAAGTCGACCAGATGGCTGACCATGTCGGGATTATCCGCAAAGGTCAGATGGTGTGGCAGGGACCGCTTGCAGATCTTCATGCCCGCGGCAGGCACTGGATCGCTCTGCGCACTACGGACAATGCACATGCGCTTGAGCTCTTATCTGGCGCGCAGGCTGATCCGGACGATGCCTCCTACCTACGTATCAAGGCGGTAGACGATGCCGTGGCCGCTCGGATGAGCTTGTGCCTCGCCGAACGCGGCGTTGGCATCATTCGAATGGAGGAGCATGAAGACTCGCTCGAGGACATCTTCCTTGCGATTACCGGGATGGAGGAGACGTTATGACGGGCGATAAGGACGCACTGCAGATCATCCCGCCTGCCGCGCGTCGACCTGGGATGGTGCGTCAGGTCATTCTCGAGTTCGAGAAGAGCAAGCGTAAACACCTCTGGCTCATCTGTGCTGCCATGCTCGGTGTGCTTCTCTTGTGGTTTGGCTATCAATCGGCGCGGCAAGTGGAGGTTACGACCGACTATCGCGTGCTGCTCTACAGCTTGCCCACGGTCAACGCGGTGTTTCTCCCGCTACTCTCCGCCGTGGTCGCTTCGACTGTCTGTGATGTGGAGAACCGTGCGAATACATGGAAGCAGCTTCTCACCATGGAGCGCGCTGAGGATCTCTTTTGCGCGAAGTGGCTCACCTGCGCTCTTGTGCTTGCAGTAGTGGTGACCGTTGAGGTTGCAGCGGCCTCGGTGATCGGCGGCGGTCTTGGTTTTCAATCCATTCCAGCGTCAGAGTGCTTCGTGCTCTGGGTCTCGACGCTCGCCGTGTGCCTTTTCGTGGCAACGGTTGTGGAGTGCCTCTGCCTGTTCATTGCCAACCAATTCGTGCCGCTGGTCGTGGGTGTCGCGCTTTCGTTCCTAGGCCTTTTCTCGATGTATCTGCCGCCGGCAATCTCGGTATTCGTGCCGAGCTCATATTTCGGTCTCATGTCCACTGTGGGGATGTCGTATAACGCCGCAACGGGAGTGATTACCTGGAGCACCGTCACCTGGCCTGTGGGGTACCTTGCCCTGATTGCCCTGCTCACAGCTGCGACGTTCGTGATTTCTCTGCGTGCCTTCGCGAGAAAGGAGCTCTAACATGCTTGCTTCTTGCATTCGGGCGGAGCTGGTAAAACTCCGCCGTGCCCCAATCTGGATCGTGTTCGTGGCGTTGCCCGGAGTATCCGCCCTCATCGGCTGCGCCAACTATCAATCGAACCTTGGGGTTATCACACCCGGTTGGGCGAACCTTTGGACTCAACAGACGCTTTTCGTGTGCTACTTTTTTCTTCCAGCGCTTCTTGGTGCGGGGTGTTCCTTTCTTTGGCGACAGGAGCATCAGGGTTCGAACTGGAATGAATTCATGGTGCAACCTGTTCCGATCCGCGATCTCGTCCTTGCTAAGTTCTGCGTGGGATCGCTGATGTCGCTTCTTGCCTTCATTTCGATCGTGGTGTTCTACGTTGGCAGCGGCGTGGTAATCGGCGTACCCGGAGCGTTTCCAGCAGCGCGGATCGCCGAGTATGTAGTGCTCGGAATTCTGGGATCCCTCGTGGTCGTGGCAATCCAGCTTGACGTCTCCATGGTTGTGCGCAATTTCGCCGCGCCGGTTGGCATCGCGCTTGCCGGCGGCGTTTCGGGCGTTATCGCAACCGTTGCCGGTTTCGGTAACATCTGGCCCTACTCGCTGCTCCAGACCGGTATGAACTCAAACGAGCTGGTCGATTTGTCTATGGCGAGCGTCATCCAGATCGTGATCCTATCGGCCGTATATATCTCAGGCGCCCTCGCATGGGCGTGTCGACGGCTCTCGCGTCGGGATGTCGTGGCAACGATGTGATGCTGGGGAAGGTGACAAACCAATGAGGAACACGCGGCGCGCTGGTGCGCTCGTCATCGTCCTAATCGCGGCTGCGCTGCTCTTCGTGCTTGCTGGACCGCTTGGCGAGCTCGGAAACGCATTTGGCTGGAACCTCGGAACCTACTACGTTCAGGTCGATAACGAGCGATGCACTCCAACGAGCGAGGAAACGCGCCAGAGGTTCGGCGAAGAGATGGTTTGCGAGTATCGTTTGGAGGGGGTGAGGGACGATGGGTCGACAGCGAGCCTGAGCTTCTTCACCACACGTGAGCTTCGTAACGGTGCATACCTTCGGCTTGACGTCTAGCCGCTCTTAGGTGTCAGGGGGTGGGAGGAAGTGCCTTGGGATGATGTTCCTGAGGCGGCTAGGCAAGTGCTTCACGAACCTGTTTCAGAAGTTGATTGAAGCCAATTTCGAGGTTGTAAGTCCCTTCCGATGACGCTGCTTCTCGTCATCGGAAGGGGTGCGTGAGAGAATGGGACGAAACGGAGGTGGTGCTATGGGTGGCAAGCTCGATTCGGCGCGCGCCGCTTTTTCCCAGGCGGTTGAGCGCTGGGAAAGCTCGAAAGAGTGGGCGCTCGTCGCACCGGTTGCCTGCGTGATCCATGAAGCGATCTTCCTCACTCGATACGTCTCTCTTCTGCCGAGTGGTTACGATTCTGCGTCCTTATGGCTGCTTATTGGGTGCGTTGTCGCCATCCTCGGGTGCGTCTTTCTTCGGAAGCGCTATCCCCTTGGAGCATTGCCCGTTGCCTGCGCTTGCGCGGCGGCGTGCGCGCATGTCGACCGGGGTGCCTACACGGGCGTACCGCTCTTGGTTCTTCTGTACGGCGTTATCGCACGGGCGGATTATGCTCGGGCGGTGGTGGCAACGGTCGTAGCGGTTGCCGCGTTTTGGGCGCCCGTCTACTTTGCAGGCGAGAAGACGCTCGCCCTTGTGCATCTTGAGTGGCTTTTGGTCATCGCTGCCCTCGCGCTCGTATCCCGCGCGCTGTGGACGAGGCGCCAGGCGGCACGTGAGCTCCAGGAGGAGCGAGGCGCGCGCGAACAGGCGTTGCGCGAGCGCGATGCGGCGGAGGCACGTAGCCGCATCGCCGGCGAGCTGCATGACTCGGTGGGACACGACCTTACGGCAATCATCGCGCTCTCCGAGGGGCTTATGGGAGCCGTCGAAGATGAGACGCTCGAAGCGGCGGTGGCGAGTATCAACAGCCTTGCGCGCGAAGGGCTCGCCGATACGCGTCGCGCGGTTCGACAGATTTCTGCCCTGCATGGGACAGGCGCTGTCGCTGAGACATTTGGAAAGACGCGCTCATGGGATAGCATCCGGCCCGTGCTCGAGCACGCTCGGTCAACCGGGCTGACGGTTGCATTTACCGAAACCGGAGTTCGGTCGAGTGATTCCGGCCAGGCTGAGTTGGTCTTTTCGGTCACGCGCGAAGCTGTGACGAACGTTTTGCGTCACGCGCGCCGTGCCAGCCGTATCACGGTTTCGTGGGATCACGCTGCAGATGGCTCCTGTTTGGTCGCGGTGCGTGACGACGGAGCCCCGAAAGAAGGGGCCGGTACGGCGGGCACGGGAATCGCGCGCATGCGCGGGCGCGTCGAGACGGCTGGCGGCATGCTCTTCGCGGGGCCATCTTCCGATGGTGGCTGGGAAGTTCGGGCGAGTGTCCCACGTGTAGGGGTGGTACCGGGTGCGAAAGAAGGGGATGGATCATGAGTAATTTCATCGACGTGATGATCGTCGATGACCAAGCGGAAACTCGTTTGGGATTCGCCCTTATGCTTCGGCGCGATCCGACGCTGCGCGTCTGGGGTCAGGCGCCCGATGGCCAGCAGGCGGTTGATGCCATCGATCGAGCGGCGGAGATGGGACGCTCGCTTCCCGACGTTGTGCTCATGGACGTGCGCATGCCTGTCATGGACGGCATCGATGCCTGCGCGATTATCTGCATGCGCCATCCAGATGTGCGCGTTCTAATTCTCACGACCTACGATGAAGACGATTATGCGTTCGGGGGTCTTGAGGCGGGGGCTTCCGGCTTTCTGCTCAAGGACATCCGATCCCGGGAGCTCATTGACGCGGTTCGCGCCGTTGCGGAGGGGGATGCCGTGCTCACCCCGCGCGTTACGCGGGCGGTTCTCGAACGCAACGTTCCCAAGGTCGTTCCCGGGTCGGAGCGCGAGCGCCTGCGTCGGGCTTTTCGACAGCTCACGGAACATGAGCGTGAGATCTGTTCGCTCATCGCCGACGGTCTATCCAACGGTGAGATCGCCGAGCGCCTTGTAATTCAGCCTGCCAGCGCCAAGCGAGCGGTGTCCCGAATTCTCTCTAAGCTGGGCATGCGCGACCGTACGCAAGTCGCCGTCTCGTGGTACCGCGCGGGGCTATAGCGTAGAAGCTCTCCGAGAACGATGCCAAGAGGATTCGCGCGGATTTCTGGTGGGTTGACGGGCGAAGCGCGGAGCAGGATGCCCAACTCATCCCATGCCTTGGGGACGGGTCGGGCATCGATTCTGCGCGCTTTGACCTCGAGACAGCACAGCGCGCGGCGGGAAGAGGAGGATGGTTCCGCCGCGCGCTGATTGCTAGCTATTGAGAGCTTCGCCTACTGGATGGCGCCGAACTCCTTCAGGACGTTCTCGACGTCGGTGCCCTCGATCTTCTTGAGCACCTCCTTGAGCGCGAACCGCTCGATGAGGCCGAGCTTCATGTCGGTGATGGGCTTGCCGTCGCGCAGCTTCACGCTCGCCATGAGCAGGTCGCGCACGTCGAAGACGCTGCCCCACACCTCGGGCACGCCGCGGTCCACGTCGCAGAGCGTGTAGACGGCCTCCATGCCGGTGCGCATGGAGTACTCGGTGGTGAAGATGGTGTCGCGCGGCGTCTCGGCGAACTGGCCGATGAACGCGAAATTCACCGCGCCATCGGGCACCACGTCGGGGCGGTCGCCCGCGGCGCGCGGCATGAAGAACGCCGTGATGTAGGGCATCATGACCGGCACCGTGTTGGCGTGGTTCGCGGCGAGCTCGGGGATGCGCTCCTCGGGGACGCCCAGGTGGTAGAGCCACTCCTGGCAGATCTCCTCACCGGTGCACGCGCGCATGGGCTTCTTCACGAAGTTGCCCGGCTCGTCCGGGAACAGCCCGTACACCCAGACGCTCAGCTCGTTCTTGGGCTGGTCGCGGAACTGCTGCTGGCGGTTGAGCGTCCAGCTCATGAGCCAGTTGGAATCGGTGCAGGTCACGATGCCGCCCGTGACCACATGGCCGGTGAAGGGGTCGCGCTTGCAGATGGCCTGGATGTAGGGTGGGATCTCGCCGTCGAAGGTCGTCACCGTGGCGCTCATCCACTTGGACTTCTCGGGGTCGCCGCAGAAGGCGTCGGGGTGCCCGAAGCTGGGATCCTGCGCGGCGATGCGGCGCCACATGTCCCAGCCGCCGCCGGGCATGATGTCGGGCTTCCACGCGGCCGGCTTGTCCTGCGCACCCATGGTGGAGTTCTCGACGCAGCCGCCGTTGGTGATGAAGACGAGGTCGTTCTCGGTGAGGTCGATCGAGGTGATGTTGGCCGCGCCGTCCTCGCCGGGCTCGCTCAGCACGATGCGCGTGGCGACCTTCTTCACGGGCGTGCTATAGGGGTTGCGCGGGAACGCCACCTGCTGGATGCGCTGGATGGTGTCCTGGCCGGTGCCGGTGCGCGGGCGCTCCGGGCCCTGGCCGCCCCCGATGGAGAACTGGATGTCCTCGACCTTCGTGTTGAAGTGGAACTGCACGCCGGCGGCCTTGAGGTACTCGACGAGCGGCAGGATCATCGACTCGTACTGGTTGTAGCGGGTGAAGCGCAGGGCGGAGAAGTCCGGCAGCCCCGCCACGTGGTGGATGAAGCGCTTGAGGTAGAGCTTCATCTCGAGCGCGGAGTGCCAGTTCTCGAAGGCGAACATGGTGCGCCAGTACATCCAGAAGTTGGAGGAGAACACCTCATCGTCGAAGTAATCGGTGATGGGGCGGTCGTAGAGCTTCTCGTCGGGTGTGAAGATGAGCTCCATGATCTCCATGGCGGCCTTGTCCGAGAGGCCGAACTTGCCGTCGCAGCCGGCGTCGTGCCCGCGGTCCTTCGTGGCGCGGCAGAGCGAGTAGTTGGGGTCTTCCTTGTTGAGCCAGTAGTACTCGTCCAGGACGGAGACACCGGGCGTCTCGATGGAGGGGATGGAGCGGAACAGGTCCCACATCACCTCGAAGTGGTTGTCCATCTCGCGGCCGCCGCGCATGACGTAGCCGAGGCCGGGGATGTTCCGGCCGTCGCAGGCGCCGCCGGGCACGTCGTCCTTCTCGAAGATGTGGATGTTCTTGCCCGGCATCTGGGCGTCGCGCACCAGATAGGCCGCGGCGGAGAGCGCCGCCAGACCCGTGCCCACGATGTAGGCGCTCTTATGGTCGATGCCCGCGGGTTTCTTGGGGCGGGCGAAGGCTTCGTAGTTTCCGCTTGAATAGTACATGGCTGCACCTTTCTCACGCATGCATCGGCCGTGTCCGATGCGTCTCATTCCATGGTGGGGCAGCGCGCGCCGGCGCGCCATGAGCAGAGCGGCGCTTCTGTACGGTTTCTTATCAAAGCGGTGGTATTGTATAGATTGACGGGGGATGCACCCTATGACGCTGCAGGTTCGTCCGGAAGCGCGCCCTCGCTTCCCGCGACGTAGCCGCCGGGGATCTCGAGCCGGCCGAGCGCGGTCTCGATGGCGCCGTCCGAGATGATGGCGACGCCCTGCACGAGCGCGTGCGGGTCGTCGTTCATGCCCCGGGCGATCCAGTCGCGGACGGTCCCGATGAACGCATGGGCGAAGAAGTTCGCGATGAAGTCCTTATCCCGCTCGCGGATGTGCCTGCCCGCCGCATGCTCGTCGACCACGCCCTTCACCAGGTCGTGCACCACGGGGAAGAAGATCCGCTCCATCTGGTCGCGGCTCATGTTGTGGTAGACGTTGAGGACGAAGGGCTTGTTGTCCTGCAGGGCGAGGAACATGTTGAGCAGGCCGGTCTGCCAGGTGTCGGCGGTCTTGTTGCCCGCGATGATCCGCGCGGCGTCCTCTTCGCACGCCCATTCGACCAGGTCGTAGATGTCCTGGAAGTGGTAGTAGAACGTCATGCGGCTGATGCCGCAATCGTCGGTGATGTCGGCGATGGTGATCTTGCTCAGCGGTTTTTGAAGCAACAGGTGCTTGAGCGATTCCTCGAGCGCGCGTTTGGTGAGCTGGCTGGACATGCGCCCTCCCTGCGGTCGTTTCTCTTCATATACCCCGTGCAGCGGAAGGGAATGGGTTGGTTGGGGACGTGTTCCTTTCAACCCCTTTTTTGGAGGTGGCTGAAGCGAACGCGTCCCCGACCGAAAAAAGGGGTTGAAAGGAACACGTCCCCAACCAACCCATGCTGCCCGTCAAAAAGTTAGCCCCTTCTAATCTCTCGAGAAATAGTTTACCATGTCTAACCGTTTGGGGCGCAGCGGCCGCCATGAGGGCGCGGCCGCATGACCAGAAAGCGGATAGACATGATGATCAACAAGCGGCTCGTGGGGCTGGTGCCCGAGAGCAGGCGCTACATCGCGCTGAACGTCGCCTTCCAATGGGTCTCCCTCGTCGCGAACATCTGCCTGATCACGGCGATCTGCCGCGTGCTCGGGCGCGTTTTCGCACACACGGTGACGCGGGGCGACCTCGTCACCCTGGCCGTCATCGCGCTCGCGGCCATCGCCGTGCGCGCCCTGTGCACGAGCGGTGCGTCGTGGGCGAGCTTTCGCGCCTCGAGCGCGGTGAAGCGCCGCCTGCGCCCCGTCATCTACGAGAAGCTCCTGCGCCTCGGCCCGTCGTACCGCGAGCACGCGCTCACCTCGGAGGTGGTGCAGGTTTCCGTCGAGGGCGTCGACCAGCTCGAGACGTACTTCGGCGCCTACCTGCCGCAGCTCTTCTACGCCTTGCTCGCGCCGCTCACGCTCTTCGCGGTGCTCGCGCCCGTGAGCCTGCCGGCGGCCGTGGTGCTGCTCGTGTGCGTGCCGCTCATCCCCGTCGCCATCGCCGCCGTGCAGACGTGGGCGAAGCGCCTGCTCTCCAAGTACTGGGGGAGCTACACGGCGCTCGGCGACACGTTCCTCGAGAACCTCCAGGGCCTCACGACTCTCAAGGTCTACGGCGCGGACGAGATGAAGCAGCGCGAGATGAACGAACGGGCGGAGGAGTTCCGGCGCATCACCATGCGCGTGCTCGTCATGCAGCTCAACTCCATCGCCATCATGGACATCGTGGCCTATGGCGGCGCGGCGGCGGGCATCGCGGTGGGGCTCTTCCAGCTCCAGTCGGGCGCGGTCGGGCTCACCGGCTGCCTCATGATCATGCTGCTCGCGGCCGACTACTTCCTGCCCATGCGCCAGCTGGGGTCGTTTTTCCACATCGCCATGAACGGCATGGCGGCGAGCGACAAGATCTTCCGCCTGCTCGATGCCGAGGAACCCGTGCGGGGCACGGCGCCCATGCCGGCGCGCGCGGACCTGCGCATCGCGGGACTCGGCTTCACCTACCAGGGCGAGGGTGCCGCGCGGCCCGCGCTCGCCGATGTGGACCTCATGGTTCCCGAGGGGTCGTTCACGGCGATCGTGGGCGAGAGCGGCTGCGGCAAGTCGACGCTCGCCTCGGTGCTCATGGGCAGGAACCGCGGCTACACGGGCTCCGTCACCGTGGGCGGCATGGAGCTTTCCGAGCTCGACCCGGCCGACCTCATGCGCCAGGTCACCTACGTGGGCCATGCGGGCTACCTGTTCCGCGGCACGGTGCGCGAGAACCTGCTCGCCGCCAAGCCGGACGCCACCGACGACGAGCTCTGGCGGGCGCTCGAGGCCACACGGCTCGCCGGCTTCCTGCGCGCGGGCGAGGGGCTCGACACGCGCCTCGCCGAGCAGGCGTCGAACCTCTCCGGCGGCCAGCGCCAGCGCCTCGCGCTCGCCCGCGCGCTCTTGCACGACAGCCGCGTCTACATCTTCGACGAGGCCGCCTCGAACGTGGACGTGGAGAGCGAGGACGCCATCATGGCGGTCATCGGAGACCTGGCGCGCGACCGGACGGTGCTGCTCATCTCGCACCGCCTGGCCAACGTGCGCGCGGCGGACCAGATCGTGGTGCTCGATGCCGGCTCCGTGGCCGAGCGCGGCACCCATGACGAGCTCGTCGCCCGCGGCGGCGCCTACGCCATGCTGTGGGGCGCCCAGCAGGAACTTGAGAACTTCGGGACTGAGGAGGTCGCCGCATGAGAAGGACCGGTATCGGTGTGATGGCACGGCTCGTGGGCCTGGTGCGCCCGCTCGCGGGGTACATGGCGCTCGCGGTGGCGCTCGGGCTCGCTGGGCACCTGTGCGCCACGGCGCTCACCGTGCTCGGCGCATACGGCGTGCTCTCCGTTCTGGGGGAGGCGGCGCTGCCGCTTACGGGCATCGTGGCCGCGATGGCGCTCTGCGCGGTGGCGCGCGGCATCCTGCGCTACGGCGAGCAGGCGTGCAACCACTTCATCGCCTTCAAGCTGCTCGCGCTCATCCGCGACCGCGTGTTCCGGGCGCTGCGCCGCCTTGCCCCGGCCAAGCTCGAGGGGCGCGGCAAGGGCGAGCTCATCTCCGTGATCACCTCCGACATCGAGCTGCTCGAGGTGTTCTACGCGCATACCATCTCGCCCGCGCTCATCGCGCTCGCGTTCTGCGCGATTCTCGTGGCGTTCATCGGGTCGTTCAACCCGGTCCTGGGTGCGTATGCGGCGCTTTCGTACGCGCTCGTGGGCATCGTGCAGCCGTGGCTGGCCTCGCGCGCGGCAGGCGACGACGGCCTGCGCTTCCGCACGCGCTCGGGCGAGCTCTCGGGGTTCGTCCTCGACAGCCTGCGCGGGCTCGACGAGATCCTGCAGTACGACCAGGGCGACACGCGTCTGGAGGAGCTGCGCGCGCGGACGGACGCCCTCACCGCGGACGAGGCGCGCCTGAAGCGCGTCGCGGGCAGGAACGCCGCGGTCTCGAGCGCGGGCGTCCTGCTGCTCGATGTGGGGATGCTCCTGCTCGCCGCATGGCTCGCGCCCGGCGCGGCGCCGCTCGCCGGCGTGCTTGTCCCCACCGTTGCGCTCATGGGCTCGTTCGGCCCGGTGATCGCGCTCGCGAACCTGGGGAGCACGCTGCAGGCGACGTTCGCGGCGGGCAACCGCGTGCTCGACATCCTGGATGAGGAGCCGCAGGTCGAGGACGTGCACGGCCGCGCGCACACGGGTTTTGCCGGCGCGGCGGCGCGCGGCGTGGCCTTCTCCTACGACGGCGAGCCGGTGCTCGACGGCATCACGCTCGAGGCGCCCGAGGGGAAGATCGTCGGCATCACCGGGCGGAGCGGCAGCGGCAAGTCCACGCTGCTCAAGCTCTTCATGCGCTTCTGGGAGCCCGCGGCGGGGTTGGTCGAGGTCTCGGGCAGGAGCGTGTCGGACGTGAACACCGCGAACCTGCGCGCGCTCGAGTCCTTCGTCACGCAGGAAACCCACCTCTTCCGGGACAGCATTAGGGAGAACCTGCGGATCGCCAAGCTCGACGCGACGGACGAGGAGGTCGAGGAGGCGTGCCGCAAGGCGTCCCTGCACGATTTCATCTGCTCGCTGCCCCAGGGCTACGACACGCCCGCGGGGGAGCTCGGCGACGCGCTCTCCGGCGGCGAGCGCCAGCGAATCGGCCTCGCCCGCGCCTTTCTGCGCGATGCGCCGTTCATGCTGCTCGACGAGCCGACGAGCAACCTCGACAGCCTGAACGAGGCGGTGATCCTGCGCGCGCTCGCGCGCGAGCGGGAGGGCAGGACCGTGCTGCTCGTCTCGCACCGCGCCTCGACGATGCGCATCGCCGACGAGGTGGTCTCGGTCGAGCAGGGGAGGGTGTGCTGATGGGCGCCGCGCGCAACCGAAGCGACTCGCCGCGCGTGCGCGCCAAGCGGGAGCGCGAGAAGCGCATGGTGGGCGAGATGATCGCGCTGTGGTGCCGTGCCAAGCACGGGACGCGCGGCGGCGAGCTCTGCCCGGAGTGCGCCGAGCTCGCCGCGTACGCGCGCCGACGTAGCGACCGCTGCCCGTTCATGGAGGAGAAGACGTTCTGCTCCAACTGCCGGGTGCACTGCTATAGGCCCGCGATGCGCGAGAGGATCCGGGAAGTCATGCGCTTCGCCGGCCCGCGGATGATCTTCCATCACCCCGTGGCGGCGCTGCGGCATGTGTACGAGACCAGGGCTGAGGCCCGGAGGATGGGAAACGAGGAGGCGTGATGAACGTCAAGAAGGTTCTGCTGATCGTGGTGGGTTGCATCGGGCTCGTGCTGGGGGCCATCGGCGCGGTGGTGCCGTTGCTGCCGGCGTTCCCGTTCCTGATGCTCTCCGCGTACTGTTTCGCCAAGAGCTCCGAGCGGTTGCACACGTGGTTCACGGGCACCGCGCTCTACCGGAAGAACCTCGAGGGCTTCGTCTCGGGCAAGGGGATGGACTGGGCGACGAAGATCCGCGTGATGGTGACCGTGACCATCCTCATGTCCATCGGCTTCGTCATGATGCACGCGGTGCGCCTGGGCCAGCTCGTGCTGCTCTGCGTGTGGATCTTCCACATCCTCTACTTTTGCTTCGGCGTGAAGACCCGCCGCCCCGCCGCCGCCGAGTAGGGGGTTGGTTGGGGTTGGTTGGGGACGTGTTCCTTTCAACCCATTTTTTGGTTTGGACATGTTCGTTCCGGCCGCCTTCCCCAAAATGGGTTGAAAGGAACACGTCCCCAACCAACCCATTGAGCCGCGACGGAACCAGGGGCACAATTGATATAACGTGAACCGGAGTTGCGGGGAGGTCATGGTGTCCGTCGATACCAAGATGAATGCAGACGCGAAGCATGCGGGCCGCGGCTCCCGTCCCTCCGGGCGGCGCGCCCAGGACGTGCTCCGGGACGCGGTCGCCGCTGGCGAGAACGTGCGGAAGAACTACGACGCCTCGACCGCGCGGGCGCTGTACCTGGCGACAGTGCTCGGGGCATGGCATGCCGTGATCGGCATCGGCAAGATCGTGTCGGGCGTGCTCGGCACATCGCTCTTCGCGTGCGTCAACGGGCTCTATACCCTGTTCATGGGAGCGTCGCGCCTGGTCACGGCGACGGGCGCGGTGCGCGGCGGCTCCGGTTCGTCCCGGCGCTACGCGCGCGTCGCGGGCATCATGCTCACGGTTGCGAGCTTGTTCTACGTGGCGTACGCGGCATGGAGCTTCTTCCACCCATCGAGGGAGTACCAGAGGACCGCGGCGTTCGCGATCGTCGCGTTCACGTTTTTGGAGATCGGGCTCAACGTCAGGCACCTCATCCAGACGCGCGGCGCGAAGACGGCCATCGAGAAGGCGCTCAGGATCATCTCGCTGGCGAGTTCGCTCATCGCGCTCTCCCTCACACAGGAGGCGTTCCTATCGCTTCTGGGCTTCCCGCACAGCCCCACCGCCGACGCCTGCATACGGTGCCTTGCCGGGTTGATCGCGGCCTCGCTCGGCGCGCACGTCGTGCTGCGCGCCCGTCCCGGTTCGTCCACGGCGCATGGGTGGAAGTAGCGCCGGGAATGGGTTGGTTGGGGACGTGTTCCTTTCAACCCCTTTATGAGGCGGCTGAAACGAACGCGTCCCCGACCAATAAGGGGTTGAAAGGAACACGTCCCCAACCAATCCCCCCCCCAACCTCTTTTCCAGCGGGCGCTAACCGCTCGCTTACAAAACGCTCATCGAAGCGTGACGCCGCCTTCCTAAACTGGGGACGCTGTCTGTCCCCGTCTAGAAAGGCCTCCCATGCCCACCTCATCGCATGACCGTAATGTTTCCCGGCGCTCCGTCTGCAAGGCGGCGCTCGCGCTCGGTGCGGCCGCATCCATCTCCGCGCCCGCTCAAGCTGCTGCCGAGGAGGCTGCCGAGTTCGAGGAGGTCGGTGCGGAGGCTTCTGCCGAATCTTCCGCTGAGGCGGGGCGCTGGCTCAGGGGCGAGTACCATACCCATACGATCCTTTCGAAAGACGCCACGAACCCCTATATGGCGGTTGCGAACAACCTGGCAGCAGCGTTTCGCGATACGGCGGCGCTCGAGCGCATCGATGCGGGTTACGAGGATGCCCATATCGACGCGCTGACCGATGAGACGGAATTCGACTACCTCATCTTCGCCGAGCACCTGCGCCGCTCGCTCGACGGCGTCGAGAGCTCGGGGAACGATCAGTGGGATACCCCGTTCTACCAGGCCGTGCAGAAGCAGTACGACTTCGTGCGCGACCTGCAGGCGAGTGGAAGCTATGCCGACAAGACCATCGCCTTCGCATGCGAATGGGACATGCCGGATATGGACCACGGTGCCGTGCTGTTCCACACCGCGGGCAGCGATGAGCTTCCCGTCGAGAAGATCCATGAGTTCGAGTGGAAGTTCGCGCACGCAAGCGGGGACAACGCGAACGACGGCGATGACCCTACCGCTATGTACGAGAACAACGGGGCAACCGAGCTTGCGACATGGGGCGAGCGCCTGGGCGATAGCGATGTTGAGCATTCGTACGAGGGCGTGCGATGGATGCTCGAGAACTTTCCCGATGGATTCGTCCTCATCAACCACCCCTCCCGCCATGGCACGTCGGGCGCTGGCGCCGTCACGATCGAGAAACTGCGCCGCCTGAACGACATCGCGCCGGATCTGGTCTTCGGCATGGAGGGCATGCCCGGAAACCAGATGTCCTGGAGCGGCGGCCGCGGCGAGCTGCCGGAGACGTTCAACGGCTGCGACGCCATGATCGCCAAGACTGGCGGCGTCTGGGACGCCCTGCTGTGCGAGGGGCGCCGGTTCTGGAACTTCACCAACGCCGACTTCCACTTCAAGACCTCGGGCACGAGCTACGCGAGCGGATACTGGCCCAGCGAGTTCTCCTGCCAGCACACGTATGTGGTCGACACGGGGAGTCCGGTCGACGACCTCGTGCGCGCCCTGCGATCGGGCAACTCGTTTTCCACGTATGGCAACCTCATCGACGCCCTTGATTTCATGGCATCGAGTGAGGGGAGCAGCGCCACCATGGGGCAGACCCTGGAGGCCGTCGAGGGAAGCCCCGTCACGATCACCATCCGCTTCCACGTGCCGGCGATGAACAACTACCAGACCATCGGCGGGACGGACACCGGCCTGGGCGCGCATAACGCCCCTGAGGTCGACCATATCGACCTCATCATGGGCACCGTGACGGGCAAGGTCGACGAAGGCGCGTACGCTTCGACCGCCAACGCCGACGCCAAGATCGTGAAGACCTTCCACGCGGCCGACTTCGGCGAGCCGGATGCAGACGGCTGCTATACCCTGACGTACGAGGTTGAGGCCGAGCCGGGCACGACGCGGTACTTCCGGGTGCGCGGCACGAGCGTCGCCGCCGTCGACGAGAACGGCGACCCGTTGCAAGACGTCGACCCCAGCACGGGCAAGGAGGGCGTCGAGCGCTTCGACTACATCAATGACTACAACTACGCGAACCTGTGCTTCTACGCGAACCCCGTGTACGTGACGGCGGTCGAGGATACTCTGCTGCCGCAGCTGCGCAACGAGCTCTCCGCTGCGATCGAGAAGGGCGAGGGGTACGCAGCCGATAGCTATACCTCGGCGAGCTTCGCGGCGCTTGCCCGGGCGCTCGAGCACGGTCGTGGCGTGCTCGCACGCGAGGGGGCGACGCGGGAGGAGCTCGCTGCGGCCAAGCAGGCGATTGACGAGGCGATCACGGGCCTCGTCCCGGTCTCGACGGGCGATGGCGGCGCCGGCGGCTCTGGTAGCACGGATGGTACCGGCAGCACCGGAGGGACCGGCGGATCCGACGGCTCTGGAACGGGCGCTGGATCGGACTCCGATAACGCGGGCGCCGACTCCGGGAATGATGGCTCGCCGCTGCCACAGACGGGTGACACTGGGCTTGCCGCGGTCGTTGGCACGGGTCTCTTGGGCGCTGCGGCGGTAACGCTGGGTTGGGGGAGCTTGAAGCAGTCTCGTTCAGACGAGGCGTAGCAAATGGGTTGGTTGGGGACGTGTTCCTTTCAACCCCTTTTTGAGGCGGCTGAAACGAACGCGTCCCCGACCAAAAAGGGGTTGAAAGGAACACGTCCCCAACCAACCCCCAACCAACCTCTCGTCAGCCGGGCGAGGTGATAGTATCTACGGGTCTGCGGCGATATGGGAATAGCCGTAGCTCGTGCGGCTTGCAGCCGCTGTCACACGATGCCGTGAACGAGGGGATGGCCGATGCTTTTCTCGCTGGCGCCCATGGAGGGGATAACGGGTCACGCCTTTCGGCAGGTGCACGCCGCCTGCTTCGGCGCACTCGACCGCTACTACACGCCGTTTCTCACCCCGCCGCAGGTGGGGTCGGCGTTCGGCGGCCGCGCGCGCAAGGAGCTCGATCCGGCCGCCAACCGGGGACTCGATGTCGTCCCCCAGCTGCTCACGAACGATGCGGACCGCTTCGTCTGGGCCGCGCGGCTGCTCGCCGATATGGGCTATGCGGAGGTGAACCTCAACCTGGGCTGCCCGTCGGGGACGGTCGTCGCCAAGGGGCGGGGGTCAGGATTCCTGCGGGATCCGGACGCGCTCGAGGCGTTCCTGCAGGATGTGTGCGCCCGCTCGCCGCTGCCCGTGTCGGTCAAGACGCGGATCGGCATCGCGGACGACGCTGAATACGGGCGCATCCTCGGCATCTACTGCCGCCTTCCGCTCAAGGAGCTCATCGTCCATCCGCGCGTGCAGAAAGACCGCTACCAGGGCAAACCGCGCTGGGAGGCGTACGGTGAGACCCTGGCGCGCGCCCCGTTCCCCGTGGCGTACAACGGCGACATATGTTGCCGCGCCGACCTGGATGCCCTCTGCGCGGCATACCCCCCAGACGCGCCATGTGATGCTCGGCCGTGGCATCCTGACCAACCCCGCGCTCGCACGCGAGCTGCGCGGCGGTGGGGCGCTCGCGGCCAGCGAGCTCGCGCGATTCCACGACGAGCTGTACGGCGCCTACAAGGCGGAGATAGGCGGCAACGCGGTGTTCCGCATGAAGGAATGGTGGTCCTACGCCAAGTTCGCTTTCGCCGATTCAACCGCGGTGCATCGCGCCGTGCGGAAGGCGCGCACCACCGCCGAGTACGAGGCGGCCGCCGCGCGCGTGCTGAGTGCGCAGCCGTTGGCGAGCAGTCCGCGGTTCGAGGGGTAGGGGAGCAGCGCGGATCCGCTCTGATGCCTTTGCTCGACCCATGATGGCGGATGCCGATGTCGGTATCCGCCATATTTTGGCTGAAACCGATGTCGGCATCCGCCAAAAATTGGCTGAAACCGACGTCGGCATCCGCCAAAATTGGTTGAAACCGACGTCGGCATCCGCCAAAGACCCCCTCTATGCCGCAGGGCGCGTCGCCGATGCGCTCGCGGACGCATAGGGCGTGCTACCGGGCGGCGCCCGCCCCGGCAACCTTGCGCCAGGCGCGCAGGAGCGCGCGGTAGCTGTCCGCGTAGATGCTGCCGCGCTGCCAGACGAGCGAGAAGTCGTGCTCGATGGTGAAGTCCCGGGGCGTGACGTCGACGAGGGCGCCTGCGGCGAGCTCGCGCTCGGCGGCGATGCGGTAGAGGAACGAGATCCCTGCGCCCGCCTCGACGCAGGCGAGGATCGCGGGGATGCTCGCGAGCTCGATGACGCCGGCGAAATCCCCCGTCCCGAGGTCGTGCGCCGCGAGGTTCCGCTCGAGGATGTCGCGGGTGCCCGAGCCCGCCTCGCGCAGGATGAGCCGCGCGCCCAAGAGCCCCTCGATGCCCTGTGCCCCGCCCGCGCGGAGGCGCTCCGCCTGCTCGGGGCTCGCGACGGCGATGAACGGCTCCCGCGAGAAGACGGCGAAGTCGAAGGCCGTCCGGTCGAACGACCCCTCGACGAGTGCGCAATCGACCTCGCCCGTATCCATGAGGGCGAGGAGTTCGGCGGTGTTGCCCACGCGCATGCAGATGGGCTTCACCGGGAGAGCGGCCGCGCGCTGCGCGAGGATGCGCGGCACCGCGTAGTCCGCCACGGTGCGCGTGCACCCCAGGTGCAGGGGCGTGGCGTCCGCCCCCTGCGCGCCGGCGCGAAGCTCCGCGCACAGGCGCTGCTCGTCGTTCTCCATCACGGAGAGGGCGCGGTAGAGCGTCCGCCCCGCCTCGGTGGGCTCTGCGCCGCGCGTCGTCTTCTCGAAGAGGCGCGCGCCGTAGTGCCGCTCGAGGTGCCGGATGTGCTGCGACACCGCGGGCTGCGTGATGTGGAGCTCGCGCGCCGCCTGCGTGAAGCTGCGGCTGCGGTAGACGGCGAGGAACGTGTGCACGCGGTAGTCGAGCATGGGGCTCCTTTCGGCGGGGCGGGCGGAGGCGGTGGCGATGCAGGCGCGCAAGCGCACATCCCGTAAATAATTCTTATGAATATATAAGCAATTCAATAGAAATCATTATAAGCGATGGTGGTAGCTTCAAAGCAACGGAACCTATCGGAAAGGAACGGCTGCATGGAGCTTATCAAGGACTTCAGGAACCTTTGGAAGGGCGTGCTGTTCGCGTTCATCATCGCGGTGCCGGCATGGCTGCTCGGCAAGCAGTTCGAGGTGATCGGCGGCCCGGTCTTCGCCATCATCATCGGCATGGTGCTGGCGCTCCTGGTGCCCGGTCGCGCCGGTGAGCCGCTCGCCGCGGGCGTCAAGTTCACCTCCAAGAAGGTGCTCCAGTGGGCGGTGATCCTGCTGGGCTTCGGCCTCAACCTGGCCCAGATCGCGCAGGTGGGCATGACCTCGCTGCCCATCATCGTCGCGACGATCGCCACCTCGCTCATCGTTGCGTACGTGCTGCACCGCGCGCTCAAGATCCCCGGCAAGATCTCCACGCTCGTGGGCGTGGGCTCGTCCATCTGCGGCGGCTCGGCCATCGCGGCGACCGCGCCCGTCATCGACGCGGACGACGAGGAGATCGCCCAGTCCATCAGCGTCATCTTCCTCTTCAACGTCATCGCTGCCCTCGTGTTCCCCACGCTCGGCGCCATCCTTGGCCTGTCCAACGAGGGCTTCGGCCTCTTCGCGGGCACCGCGGTGAACGACACCTCGTCGGTCACAGCGGCCGCGGCGGCATGGGATGGCATGCATCCCGGCGCGAACACGCTCGATGAGGCGACCATCGTCAAGCTCACGCGCACGCTCGCCATCATCCCCATCACGCTCGCGCTCGCGTTCTGGCAGATTCACCTCGCCAAGAAGGCCGCCGCGGAGGGTGAGGGCACGGGCGAGGTCGCGGGCAGCTTCGACCTCAAGCGCATCTTCCCGTTCTTCATCATCTTCTTCGTGCTCGCGAGCGTGGTGACCACGGTCTTCGCGCTGCCGGCCGCCGTGACTGCGCCCATCAAGGAGCTCAGCAAGTTCTTCATCATCATGGCCATGGCCGCCATCGGCTTCAACACGAACATCGTGAAGCTCGTGCGCACGGGCGGAAAACCGATTCTCATGGGGCTCGCCTGCTGGGTCGCCATCGCGTCCGTGAGCCTCGGCATGCAGCACCTGCTCGGCATCTGGTAACAGGGCCTAACAGGGACGGGCGCGCTTTGGGAATCTTGGAGGGTTCTGGATGCCCGGTACGCGCGTCAGTTTTCAAGATTCGAGTTTCGCAAAGGTTTAGGCGCACCTCCGATGTTGCCCAGAATCGCACGCTGCTCTGAGCTGGTGCTTTGTTGCGCATATGGGCCGGTCTACTTCGAGGGTGTTGCATAAACCTTTGCGAAACGCAATTCTTGCCTACCGGGCGAGCCAGTGGAGGGCATCCGCGGCGCTCGCATCGATGAGGATGCTCTGCTCGGCGATGCCGCTCGGGGCGAGCGCTTCGCCGAGGTTCAGGCAGGCGTACGTCGCGCGGGGGTTCGCGGCGGTCATACGCCAAAACGGGAGTTTGATGATGCCGGGCGTGTTGCCGCCGACGCCGATTTCCCAGAAGAGCACGCGCGTCCTTTCGTGCCGGCGCAGGAAGTCCCGGTAGCGCGCGGCCGCCCGGTGCCATCCCTCGTCTTCGACGAAGGTATCGTCTGCCCGGAGGTTCATCGCCAGGGGCTTGCCGCATACGGGACAGCGCGGCACGAGCTCGGCGGGAACGCGCATGGCAGGCTCACCGTCGGCGGGCGGCATGAGCGCGCCGTTTGCGCTGACCGTGAACCCTTGGGCCTCGACCATCGCCCGCACCGTGGCTTCGTTATCGTATACCTCCCTATGACACGGCTCGCTGCACTGCCAAAGGCCGTAGTCGCCTTGCGTGTAGAAGAGCCTGCTTCGGTCGATGCCTGCCTTCTGAAAGCAATGGTCGACGTTCGTGGTGAGCACGAAATAATCGCGCCCGCGCAGCAGTGCGAGGAGCTCGTCGTACACGGGCGAGGGCGGGTCGGTATAGCGATTCACCCAGATGAACCGGCTCCAATATGCCCAGCGCTCCTCCTCGGTGGCGAAGGGGAAGAACCCGCCAGAATACATATCGTGGAACCCGTGCGCCCGCTCGAAATCGGCGAAGTAACGCCGAAACCGCTCGCCGCCATAGGTGAAGCCCGCGGCTGTCGAGAGGCCGGATCCCGCGCCGAGGACGATGGCATCCGCCTCTTCGATCGCGACGGCGAGTTTATCGAGCTCCGCAGAGGAGTTCCTGGTAGATGCGCTCATCAGTGTCGAGGAAAACATCGAAGATCACCTTCAGGGTGGAATCGCGGCGGTTGAGATGGTCGGTTACGGCCTCGATGGCGATACGCGCCGCCTCGCGTTGGGGAAAGCCGAAGAGGCCGGTCGAGATGCAGCAGAACGCAAGCGTGCCGAGGCGGCGCGTCGTCGCCTCCTCAAGGCAGGAGCGATAGCAGGATGCGAGGAGCGCGCGGTCGCATGCGGTGGGCGCGCCGTCGCGCACGATGGGGCCGACGGTGTGGAACACCAGAGTGCTCGGCAGGTTGAAGGCCGGCGTGACCTTCACGCCGCCAGGCGGCTCCTCGCGCCCCTGTTCCCGCATGAGTTCGGCGCAGGCAAGGCGCAGCTGCATGCCGGCAAAGGTGTGTATCGCGTTATCGATGCAGCGATGGCCGGGGACGAAGCACCCGAGCAGCTGGCCGTTCGCCGCGTTTACGATGGCGTCGGCGGCAAGCAGCGTGATGTCGCCGCGCCAAAGGGCGATGCGGGAGCGCACGGGATCGCGCGCGTCGACGGTCGGAAGCGTTGCCGCATCGACCTCCCCGCCGCGCTCGCGCAGCCGCCCTGCTAGGTAGGCGTCCTGCGTGCTCAGCATCTCGGGCGCGGCAGCTAGGGGAGGCCGCACGTTCATGAGGGCGCGCAGGAGCGATCGCTGGCTGGGGGTATCGGGCGGGATGGAAACGGGATCGGCGCCTTGGGCGGCACGTTCTTCTTGCAGCGCGTCGATAAGGTAGCGCCTGCGCTCATCTTGATTCATCGCTTCCGTTCCTCCCGCCTGTTCCACAGGTCATGACATGAGGAATTGTCCCCCATATCAGGCTACTTGCTCACCACGGAGACGCGCTCGCGCACGTGCTCGCCGTTCTCGATGAGGTCGACGATCGCGATGGCGTAGTCGGCATAGCTCACGCGGGACTCACCGGCCGCGTTGAGCGCGAGTTCCTCGCCGGCGAGCGTGTACGCGCCGGTGCGCGCGCCGTCCGCCTGGAAGTCGGCGGCGGGGGAGACGTAGGTCCACGCGACGTCTGCGCGTCCGCGCAGGTTGGCGAGGGCGGCGCCGTGCGCGGCCGAGAGCGGCTTCCAGTCCTCCGGGAAGTCCGGGCCCTGGTCCACGGTGGCGGTGTGCTCCGGGTTCACGAAGAGGCTGCCCGCGCCGCCTACGACGATGAGGCGCGTGGGCGTGCCGGCCACGCAGTCGGCCAGGTGGATGGCCACATTGGTGATGGCGGGAATGGTCTCGGGGGTCCAGCCGCCCGCGGCGTCCACGACGACGTCGAACTCCGCGAGGTCGCTTGCGGTGAGGTCGAGGGCGTCGCGCGTGAGGGCGTGCTGCGCCGCCGTCTTGTTATCGCCGCGCACGATGGCGGTGACGTCGAAGCCGCGCTCCGCAGCCTCCTTCACGACGAGTGCGCCCACGCGTCCGTTCGCGGCGACGACGGCGATCTTAGGGTTCTTCTGGGACATGGTGTGCTCCTTTCATTCGCACAACGTTTGATGACACTGCTATACTCTGTTCAATAGTATGATTTGGAAAGTAGGCACAATAAAGTGCGGTAAGTACCTATTAGTAACTAATGGCGGTGAACAGCGTGAATGCGAAGCAGGTTTCTATGAAGGAATCGTCTGCACTTCCAGCATGCCCCGTCGAGACGACGCTCATGCTCATCGGCGACAAGTGGAAGGTGCTCATCGTGCGCGAGCTGCTCGGCGGGACGAAGCGCTTCGGCGAGCTCCAACGCGGCGTGGGGCACGTGTCGCAAAAAGTGCTCACGCAGCAGTTGCGCGCCATGGAGGCCGACGGCCTCGTGCATCGCGAGGTGTTCGCCGAGGTGCCGCCGCGCGTCGAATACTCGCTCACCGAGCTCGGCCGAAGCCTTGCGCCCGTTATGGATGCGCTCAGGACGTGGGGAGAAGGCTTTAAGGCGCGCTGGCGCGCGTAGGACGGCTGCTGGGGTGCGGGTCTGAAAGCGCTGAATGCGCCGTTTCCGAACCTGCCTCCAACGGGTTGGCGGAACAGAGAGGAGGCTGCGTGGCAGCTCAGGCGGTTATAGGGCTCTTAGCGCATGTCGATGCGGGTAAGACGACGCTTGCCGAGGCGATGCTGCATACCGCGGGCGCCATCCGCGTGGCGGGGCGCGTGGACAAGGGCGCCTCCCACCTGGATACGGACGCCATGGAGCGGGCGCGCGGGATCACCATCTTCTCCTCGCAAGCCTCGCTCGACTGGAAGGGCGCGCACTTCATGCTCGTCGACGCGCCCGGGCACGTCGATTTCTCCGCCGAGGCCGAGCGGACGCTCCAGGCGCTCGACTACGCGATCCTCGTGGTGGGGGCGAACGATGGCGTGCAGGGGCATACCGAGACGCTCTGGAGCCTGCTCGAGCGCTCTGTCGTCCCGACCTTCATCTTCGTGAACAAGATGGATCTGGAACACCCCGGCCGCGAAGCGCTCATGCGCGAGCTGCGCGAACGGCTCTCGGCGGGCTGCGTGGACGGGGCGGCGCTGCTCGCGGGCTCCGAGGCCGCGCTCGAGGACGCGGCTGCGACGGATGAGGCGGCGCTCGGCGAGTACCTCGAGTCCGGCGCGCTCGCCGCGGGCACGTGCGCGCGCCTGGTTGCCGAGCGCGCCATCGTCCCGTGCTTCTTCGGCGCGGCGCTTCGCGAGGAGGGCGTCGAGGGGCTCCTCGATGGCATTGTGGCCCTCATTGCCGAGCGAACGTGGCCGGAGGTGTTCGCCGCCCGCGTGTACCGCGTGAGCAGGGGCGCGCGCGGCGAGCGGCTCGCCTGGCTCAAGGTCACGGGCGGCATCTTGCGCGCGAAAGACCTGGTGGACGGCCGGGGCTTGCGCGGGGAGGCGTGGACGGAGAAGATCGACGAGGTCCGCCGCTACCAGGGGGCGAGCTTCGAAACGGTCGCCGAGGTTCCCGCGGGGCAGGTATGCGCCGTGACCGGGCTCTCCCAAGCGACGCCGGGGTGCGTGCTCGGCGCGGAGCCCGTCGGCGAGCAGCCGGTGCTCGCGCCCGTCCTTTCCTACCAGGTGATTCCCTCCGAGGGGCTGGACGCCACCGCGCTCGTGCGCGCGCTGCGCGAGCTTGCGAGCGAGGACCCCATGCTGGGCGTCACCTGGCATGAGCAGCTGCAGGAAGCGCATGTGCAGCTCATGGGCGAGGTCCAGCAGGATGTGGTCCGCGAGCAGCTGCGCGAGCGCTACGGCATGGAGGTTTCCTTCGGGACGGGCGGCATCCTGTTCAAGGAGACAATCGCGGCGCCCGTCGAGGGCGTGGGCCATTTCGAGCCGCTTCGGCATTATGCCGAGGTACGGCTCATGCTCGAGCCCTTACCGCGCGGCTCGGGGATGGAGTTCGGCACGCGCTGCGCCGAGGACGACCTCGACCGCAATTGGCAGCGGCTCATCCTGACGCACGCCATGGAGCGCGACCATGTGGGCGTGCTCATCGGCGCTCCGCTCACCGACGTTCGGATCACGCTCCTCGCCGGCCGCGCGCACCTGAAGCACACCGAGGGAGGGGACTTCCGCCAGGCGACGTACCGGGCGATCCGGCAGGCGCTCATGTGCGCCCGCGAGCGCGGGGATTGCGTGCTGCTGGAGCCTTGGTACCGGTTCCGCCTCACCGTCCCCGCGGAGAACGTGGGGCGCGCGCTTGCCGACCTTGCGCGGATGGCGGCGGAGTTCTCGTCCCCCCTGGCTGAGGGCGGCCAAGCGCGCATCGAGGGCGCGGTTCCGGCTTCCGAGGTCGGCGCGTACGCGCTCGAGGTCGCGCGCTACACGGGCGGGCGCGGCCGGCTCTCGCTCGCGTTCTCGGGGTACCGTGCGTGCCATGACGCGGAGGCAGTCATCGCGGCGGAAGGGTACGATCCCGAGGCCGACCTTCCCCATACGCCGGATTCCGTGTTCTGCAGCCATGGCGCCGGCTTCACGGTCAAATGGCGCGACGTGCCGGAGCGCGCCCACACGGAGGTCGATGCGGCGCGGTTGCGGCCGTACCGCCCCGCCGACGCCGCCTTCTTCTCCGCGGAATGTTAAAAAACCCCTGGGGTAATTTTACATACGCGGCGATTGTAGGTGATGAGGCCGTTGACCTCGTCCTCGACGTCGGAGAGCTGCGTGTAGACGTAGCCCGCGAGGCCGCGCGCCTCGAGGTCCCCCGCGGTGGCGAGCGACGCGCGCACCGCCGCGCGCCATGCATCGATGCCGTCGAACTCGCCATAGCCGTAGGCGGCGTCCGAGAACCGGTGCCCTTCGACCGGCTGCCCCCATCCGCCGAATTCCGAGAGGAAGAGCGCGCGGAACCCGCGCTGGGCGACGTACCCGGAGAGGCGCCCGCGGTCGCGGTCCGCGGTGAGCGGGCGGAAGTAGTTGTGCTGCGAGAGGTAGTCCCCGCAATGCTGGTCGAACCAACCGCTCACGGCATCGATGGGACGCGTCGCGTCGATGCCGTGGATGTGCTCGGCCGCCGCGCGGGCATCGAACTGCCCCATGCCCTCGTTGAAGAGCGACCAGGTGGCGATTGAGGGGTGGCATGCGAGCAGGCGCACCATGGCCGCGCAGGTCTCGTTCCATTCGAGCTGGTAGCGCACGTCGGTGGACGCGAGGGCGGCACGATGGGGCGGGATGTCGTCGCGGAAGCGGCCCCAGGTGCGCTTGAACACCGTGGGCTTGCGGCTGATATGCCACAGGCTGTACGGGCCGCCGCCCTGCACGGCGTCCTGCCATACGAGCATGCCGAGCCGGTCGCAGTGGTAGTACCAGCGTGCGCACTCGATCTTGAGGTGCTTGCGCATCATGGTGAAGCCCGCGGCCTTCATGGCGGAGATGTCGTGGATGAGCGCCTCATCCGAGGGGGCGGTCATGAGGCCATCCGGCCAGTAGCCCTGGTCGAGCACGCCCTTCACGAAATACGGCTCGCCGTTGAGGAAGAAGCGCGGCACGCCCTGGGCATCGCGCTCGATGGAGACGGTGCGAAACGCGCAGTAGCTCTCGACGCTGTCCGGAGCGGACGCGGCTGTCGTGGGCGAACCCTCACAGAGCCGGGCCTTCACCTGGTAGAGGTACGGGTCGTCCGGCGACCACCGGTGCGGGTTCTCGACGGCGAGCGTGGCTCGGAGCCTCCCGCGCGCGTCAAGCGGGAGGGTCTGTTGAAGCACCGTAGCCCCCGCGTGGTCGAGGACGGTGAGCTCGAGGGCGCGGCCGGATGCTTCGGCACCTGCCGCCCGTGCATCGATCGCAAGCGTGCCGTCCGCCGCGCCGCTCAGGGAGAGCGACGTGAGATGCATCGCCGGCACGACTTCGTACCATACACTTTGCCAGATGCCGCTCTGCGCGGTGTACCAGATGCCCCCGGGCGCGAGGCTCTGCTTGCCGCGCGGCTGCACGCCCGCGTCGGAGGGGTCGTACACGCAGAGCATGAGCTCCGTAGGCTCTGTGCTCGCAGGGCGGAGATAGGGCGTGGCGTCGATGTCGAAGGGGAGGTACCCGCCCGCGTGCTCGCCGGCGAGCTGCCCGTTCACGTAGACCGCGCACACCCAGTCGACCGCCTCGAAGTGCAGGATGAGCCGTTCGCCTGCGGTGAGCGCGGGCGGCTCGAAGGTCCGGCGGTACCACAGGAGCTCGTCCGGCCGGAGCATGCGGTTCACCCCGGAGAGCGGGGCCTCGGGAGAGAAGGGGACGCGGATGCGGCCGCTGTTGAAGGTGATGGGCGCAAGGGCGCTGCTCACCACGGCAAGCGCCTCATCGCGGTTGAGCGCCAAGGGTCGGGCGTCTCCCGTGCGGGTGTTGCGCGGGGGAAGCTCCACGGGAAGCGGGGTGAACGCGTACTCCCACATGCCGTTGAGCATGGTGTACGCGTCGCGCCGCGTGGTGGGGCGGGGGTGTTCGGGCAGAACTGGGGCGTCGTCTCCCGCGGAAGCGATCGCTTCGCCCCAAGGGGTCGAGAGGGGCAGGGTGCGCGTGCGCGCGGGTACCTGGGCAGCTTTGAGGGCGCGCCTCACGTCGAGCATGGCTGCCTCCGTTTCTCGATGTTCGCGCCGCCGAGCCCGGCGCGCGAAAGGCCGATGCTGGCTATTGTACCGTGCGGGCGCGTTGTCCGGCCGCGCGGCGAGCGAGGGGCGGGCAATTGACCCTGCATGCACCGCGGCGTATACTCGGCGTGTCGACCGGGCGAGGGCAGAGGGTCCTCGCAGCGCGCGTGGCGGCGCCACCGGAACCGACGGAAGGGAAGCTCGGTGAAGATTCGCTAGGTCAATGTCTTGATGAGATGGCAGCGCGATGCCGCGCCGAGCGCGGATGCTGCCTGCGACCAGCGAAGGAGCCCCCATGCAGCTTACCCTTTCGGGCGTGACGTACGCCTACCCCTCATCGTTCGAACCCATCCTCGACCGCGTGAGCATCGCCTTCCCGGAGGGCTGGACCGGCCTTCTGGGCGACAACGGCTGCGGGAAGACCACGCTCGCGAAGATCGCCTGCGGCCTCATCGTGCCGGACGCGGGCAGCGTGTCGCCGCACCTCGCGAGCGCGTACTGCGCGCAGGAGACGGACGACCCGCCCGCGGGCTTGTTCGACTTCGCTGCGGACTTCGGTCGGGACGCGCGCGCCCTCCGCGTAGCGCTCGGCATCGAGGACGACATGCCCTGGCGCTACGACGAGCTCTCGTTCGGCGAGCGCAAGAAGCTGCAGGTCGCGTGCGCGCTCTGGCAGCGGCCGGACGTACTCGTGCTCGACGAGCCCACGAACCACATCGACCATGACGCCCGCGCGCGCATCGCGGGGCTTATCCAGGGCTTCAAGGGCATCGGCATCCTCATCAGCCACGACCGCGAGCTGCTCGACGAGGTCGCCGCGCGCTGCGCCTCGTTCGAGGCGGGCGGCATCGTGGTGCGGCAGGGCGGCTACACGGCGGCGCACGCGCAGGCGGAGCTCGAGCGCGCGACCGTGGTGCGCGAGCGACGCGCGGCGAAGGGCGAGCTCGCGCGCCTCGCGGCCGAGAAGGACGCCCGCGCCCACGAAGCGGCCCGTGCCCAGGCGCGCCGCAGCAAGCGGCACATCGACCCGAAGGACCGTTCGGCGAAGGCCAAGATCGACCTCGCGATCTTCACCGGGCAGGACGGTGCCCGCGGCAGGCTGTTGTCGCAGATGGACGCGCGCATGCAGGCGGCCGAGCGGCGCGTGGGCGCGGCGTTCGTGCACAAGCGCTATGACGGCGACCTGTGGGTCGACGCCGCCCCGAGCCCGCGCAAGGTGGTGGTGCGCATCGCCGAGGCGCGCATCCCGTGTGGCGCCGGTACGCTCCATATCCCCGAGCTCTTCGTGGGGAACCGCGACCACATCGGCATCGTGGGGCCGAACGGCGCCGGTAAATCGACCCTGCTCGGCCACATCCGCCCGCGCATCGCGCGCGACCTCGTCGTCCTCGACATCCCGCAGGAGCTCGACCCGGCGCGCCGCGCGCAGGTGCTCGAGCGCGTGCGCCACCTTTCGGATGCGGAGCGCGGCCGCGTGCTCTCCACGGTGGCGCAGCTCAACTCCGACCCCGACCGCATCCTGGACGGTGGCGCGACGAGCCCCGGCGAGCTGCGCAAGCTCATGCTCGCGCTCGGCATGCTCGAGCATCCCGCGCTCATCATCATGGACGAGCCCACGAACCACCTCGATCTGCATTCCACCGAGGCGCTCGAGCGCGCGCTCGCGGCGTATCCCGGGGCGCTTCTGCTCGTGAGCCACGACCGCGTGTTCCTCGACGGCTGCACGACGGCGACCTGGAAGGTGCGTGACGGGGCGGTCACGGCGCGCTAACAGATGCGGGGCGGACGCCCGGGGGTTCCAGGCATCCGCCCCGCCGCGCGCCGCCGTGCCCGGCGCACGCTTCCCATCCGCTATTTCACGGTGAGGATGGGCACATCCACAGAGCGGAGCACGCCGTAGCTCACGCTGCCGAGCATGCCGCGCAGCGCGCCCACGCCGCGCCGCCCCATGACCACGAGGTCGATGTTGTTGTTCTCGACGTAATTCGCGATGCCCTCCACGGGCGAGGCATCGATGACGGCGTCCACGGACACCTTGCAGCGCGCGCCGTCGAGCGATTCCTTCACCACCTGCTGCAGGTCGGTGCGGGTGCGGCTCACGAGGACGTCCATGAGCTGGTCGTAGCTCTCGGGGTTCACGACGGTGGGCGAGACGTCGAAGCCGTCGCCGGTGAACGGGACGCCGGGCAGGGCGCGGGCGGGGATGATGGTGACGACGTGCACCTTCGCGTCCGGCTCGTCGCCCACCATGGCGAGCGCGGTGTGCAGGGCGCTGAGCGCGTGGTCGGACTCGTCGTAGGGAACCAAGATGTTGCGGAAGTACATGGACATGGCAACCTCCCTCGAGCTCATGCGGCACGCGGCCGCTGATATGACTCGTATACCCGTTGCGGCCGGTGCGGGGACGCCGGCGCGCCCATACTGGGCGAACAGCCGGTTTCGCGCGGTGAAAGGCGCGGGCGGGAGCACGGGCGGGGGCGTGGCGGGCGGTCTGTTCGGCGAAATAGCGCGCGCAACCGATATGCAACCGCATGTTGCGCGATAGGTGGTGGAGGCAACGGGCGGCCTGCGCGACACTTCCCGTATCATAGGACGCGAGAGACAAGGAGCCACCATGTACCCGAGCGCGTATGAACTGTTCATCATCTTCACGATACTTGTCGTGAATGTGCTGCCGTGGCTGCTCTTCGTGGTGGCCGCGGTGCTCGCGATCCGCTGGTTCGTCCGCCAGGAACGCGCGCGCAAGGACGCCCAGACGGTCGCCGTGCGCCGCTCGCTCGGCGAGGCGCTGCGCGCGGAGCGCGAGCGCTGCCGGATGACGCAGGAGTTCGTCGCCCAGCACGTGGGCGTGAGCCGGCAGGCGGTGAGCAAGTGGGAGCAGGGCACGTCCGAGCCGAGCACCACGAACCTCATCAAGCTCGCGAAGCTCTACGACGTGGACCCTGCCGACCTGCTGCGCAGCGTGAGCGGATAGGCGGAGCGGCGCGATCGGGCAGCTGCGCCGCCTAGCCCGTCCGTCGGCGGCAGCGCCTACTCGTCGGCCTCCCCGCCATCCATGAGCTGGACGATCCCCAGGCAGGCGACGCCGATGCCGAGCAGGCAGAAGGCGTTTCGCGGCTCGACCTCGTCCATGATAGTGAGCGCGGTCACGCCGACGCCCATGGCGAGCGCGACGGCCTTGAGGACGAGGCGCACGAGTGCGGGCGCCTTCGTTCGCGCGCCTTCCGGGTTCTTGGCAGCCGTCTGCACCTCGAGCAGCTCGTCGACCGAGGTGTCGAGGAGCTCGGCGAGCTTGGGGAGGGTTGCCACGTCGGGAAACGAGAGGTCGCGCTCCTACTTGGACACGGCTTTGTCGGTCACGCCCATCTGTCGGGCGAGGTCGAGCTGGGTCATGCCCTTCTGCTTGCGGAGGGCGGAGATGGTGGCGCCGAAGCTCTTCTGTGCCATGGGTGTCCTTTCGTCGGCGGCTTTTCGAGCGACCCCATCGTTCCATAGGGCGCATCCGCACTCAACCGACCGCCAGTTGAGTTCACTCGACCGATGGTAGAGTAGCAGGTTACGCGCCCGCGAGCTGGGTGTTTCGTGAAATCTGGAACCTGGCGCGCCTCAGGGTCAGTTGTCGCGCGCGAGCCGGCGGAAGAGGGCTGCGAACGCGACGGCGCCCGCCGCCGTCCAGGCGAGGGTCACGGCGAGCGGCGTGAGCGCTTCCGCTGTGAGGAGCTGCCCCTCTGCGGCAAGGTTGAGCAGGTCGTAGACGCCGCCGAGCGGGGTCACGCGAGCAAAGGCCTCGATCGCCGCGCTCGCCACGCCGAAGGTCGGAACGAGCACGAGCAGCAACACGGGCACGCTGAAGAACCCGGCGGTCATCTGGTCGCGCGACGCGAGCCCCAGCACGAGGGAGATGAGCGTCACCGGCACCGCGCCCAGGAAGGTGAGGAGCAGGTATGCGGGCAAGAGCCCCGGCGCGCCGCCGGCAGCGAAGAAGCAACCCGCGCCCACCACCATGGTCGCTGCCAGCGCCACAGCGCCTTTCGAGGTTGCGACCTCGCCCGCCCCCACGTTGGCGAGCATGAGCGTGCGCAGGGTGCGCTTCTCCTTCTCCTCGGCGATGCCGTAGATGAGCACCATGGGAACTACCATGCCGACGGACATGCACAAGCCGGAGCCGAGTAGGTAGCGCCCGACTGCCTCCCCCGCCCGCGCGGCCTCGGCGCCGGTGAGATCTGAGCCTGCGGTGGTGTCGCCCATGATTAAGCGGAAGAGCAGCATAAAGCCGATGGGCATGAGACACACTGTGAACATCGTGGGATTCTTGAACAGGTCGGCGAAGTCCTTGTTTGCCAGGGCGCCGATGCGCCGCAGGGTCGCGTTCATCTAAAACTCCCTTCCGGTGAGCTCGAGGAAGACTTCCTCGAGATCGGGTTCATCCGAGTGCATGGTGATGACCTCGCCCGCAGCGAGCAGGTCGCGCACGGTGTTTGCGGCCTTGGCGTCTTTTGTTAGCTCGAGGACGCCTTGGGTGCGCGTCGTGACCACGATGCGGTTGCGCGCGAACCTCATGGTAAGCGATGCCGGCGCGTCGAGCGCGATGATGCGTCCGGCATCGAGGATGGCGAGCTGGTCGCAGAGCGTCTCGGCCTCGGTCATGTCGTGTGTCGTGATGAAGATGGTGGTGCCCCCGCGCTTAAGCTCGGCGAGCATCCGGTGCACCTCGGCGCGAGCCGCCGGATCGAGGCCGCTTGTGGGTTCGTCAAGGAAGACGAGCTCCGGGCTGTGGATGAGGGCAGCGAGGAGCGCTGCGCGCTGCCGCATGCCCTTCGAGCAGTTCTTGATGAGGGTACGGCGGTCGCGGTCGAGTCCCATCCGCTCGAGCAAGCGGTCGATGTCGCGTGCTCCGCGCCCGCGGATGTGCGCATAGAGTCTGAGGTTCTCCTCGATGGAGAGCCGTTCGTAGAGGGAGCTTGTGTCCGAGAGGATTCCGATGCGGTCGTAATCCGCACCACTCGCGTGCTCAATGGGGCGTCCGAAGAGGCCGATGCGCCCGGCGTCTGCCGTAAGCTGGCGGGTGAGCAGCTTGATCGTGGTCGTCTTACCCGCGCCTGAGGGGCCGAGGAAGCCGAAGCATGTGCCCCGCTCCACGCTGAACGTGAGGCCGTCGAGTACGCGCTTCGCGCCGAAGGAGAGGCAGACGCCCTCCATGGAGAGGACGGCATTATGCGTTGCGCTCATCGTTCTGCTCCTTCCGTGCGTCGCGTTCGATTCCTTGTTTCCTCATGAGGCTTCCTTTCGTCGTTTCCGGTGGATGGCTGGGTGTTTGCCCGTGGCCTCATCCTCGTCGGGGAGGCGAGTGCAGGCAAGGCGTTTTGTCTATCAGGAGCAGGGAAAACGACGAGAGGAGCATAGGGGGCGACGACAGGAGTAGGGAGCATTGACGCGGAAGGGCAATCGCCTTGCAGTATACGAACATATGTTCTAATATAGAAATGCGATTGTCCCTCATACGCTTCAAATGGGTCGAAGGAGGTACTGAGGATGTTGAAATCGTCGACTATCGTTGAGACGGTGCCTGCGGGTATTCCGCTCGACCCGGTTACGCCGGGCGAGCTGCTGCGGGAGGAGTTTCTCGTCCCGCTCGGCATCTCGCAGTATCGCTTGGCAAAGGAGACGGGCATTCCCGTGCAGCGGATCGGGCAGATCGTGCTCGGGCGCCGCTCCATCACGGCCGATACCGATTTGCGGCTGTGCCGGTTTTTCGGGCTGTCCGATGGCTACTGGCTGCGCGCGCAGGCTGCATACGACATCGAGGTCGCGCGCCGAAAGCTCGAACCTGAACTGAGCAAGATCAGGCCATGGCGGCGCGTCGTCGCGCTACGCTAGCCGTCGCTGCTAGCGCCAGCCGTAGCGCTCGCGCATGGCCTCGGCGCGCCCCTTGGCAAGTGGAACCTGCGTCGCCCGTGCGTCGGCGAGCGTCAGATTGAAGCTGTTGCGGGTGAAGCGCTCGACCTTCGCCACCTTCTGCACGTTCACGATGTACGAGCGATGGCAGCGAAAGAAGCCGAAGCGCTCGAGCTCCACCTCAAGCTCGTCGAGCGTGAGCGTGACGGGATAGAGCTCCCCGCGGACGGAGGCGAAGTTCTGCCGGTTCACGCTTTCCACGAAGTCGACCTCGCGCGGGTCGAGGAGCAGCGTCGCACCATCCACGCGTGCGGGCAGCTTGAATACGCGTACCTCGTCGCCTGCATACTCGCCTTCATCGTCCTCGCCCACAGCGGTCTGCGCCTCGAACAGGCGGCCATCTTCTTCATAAAAGGCCGTGCCGGGCATGAGGAGCGCTTCGCGCAGAGGCTCGCCGGCTGTGATGAGGATGCCGCCGTCGTCAACGACCGTTCCCATCCAGGCGGTTACGATGCCGCGTGTGGCAGGGGTGATATCGGCAAGGGGTCGCTCGCAGAATACCACCTCGGGTTCGAAGAGGCTCATGCGTGCGAAGTTCATGAGCGCGCGTTGCTCGGGATTGAGCTTTTTGACGGGGGTGCGCGCGGCAGGTGAGAGGCCGAAGTGCGTCAGCACGTCGTCGGCAGAGACGACGCCGCCCGCGAGGCGCGAGAAGAACTTGAGGTAGGAACGGACGGTCTCGCGATCGAACCCCCGGTCGGTGATGAGGTAGAAGGCGCAGCGGCGCCGCGCGTAGCGCTCGTGAACAAAGCGTACCGCGCGATCGACGGTCTCGCGCGAGCATTCGAGGTGCACGCTCTCATCTGCGCGTGCCTCGAGCAGCTCTTCGATGCTGTCGTAGGATGTCGCTGCGGCCACTGGTAGCCTCCTTTTCGCTGAGGGCGGAACGAGCAGGCCGGCGCCCGTCGCTTCGCGGTGTAGCGCGGTTGTTTTTCGATCCCGCTGCATCCTGCCCTGTTCAGTATATCGGGTATCATGGGTCGCATGATGGGAAGGACATTTGCTACCATACGTGCGCTTGTGGCGCGCGACCTTTTGGATGCGGTGCGCAACTCCACCCTGTTCATGTCAGGTGCGGTGGGGGTGGCTCTGGCTGTGTTCATCGTGCGCATCGTCGAGCATGCGCCGAGATTCGCTGCCGGTGAGCTGCCCGCATATGCGTGCACGGCTGCGCTTTGTATCCCGCCTGCCTTCACGGGTTGCGTGATGCTGCTCTATGTGATGGCCGAGGAGCGCGAGCGCGGCGTTTGCCTCACACTCGCTGAGGCTGGGGTGACACCCCGTGCGTTCGCTGTGTCGAAATGGCTCGCTGGAACCCTGGCGGCGCTCTTCGCGCAGGTCGTTGCCTGTCTGCTTCTGGGTTTCTCGCCTGTGCAAACGCTCGGACTCGGTGCGTTCGCACTCGTGGTGATGCAACCGTTGCTGCTTGCGGGACTTGCCTGCGGACTTATGGCGACCGAGCAAATGTCATCGAGCGTTCTCGCCGCCCCGCTCACGCTTGTTGCTGTCGCGCCCATTCTCTCGTTCATGTCGGTATCGGTGCGCGCGGTAACGTGGCTGCTGCCCTTGGGGCCTGCTGTCGAGTTGGTTCGAACGGCGCAGGGGCTTGCACCCATAGTACCTGTTCCGGTGCTTTTCGCGGTGCTTCTATTCTGGCTCATCGCCTCGGGCGCGCTTGCGGTCTGGGCGCTTCGCCGGTATGCCCGGCAGCTTGCCGCAGAGCGCGATCGTCTCGCGTAGGGGCACCAAGGGGGCGTTTCGCCTTGGCATTCCGACCAATCATGCTGCCTTCAAACTATGGAACCGTTCCAGTTCGTCGCGGATAGCGCATCTGGCGGCACGCTCACCTCACTCTACGCTCCGTAGGTAGCGCGGCGGCGATGGATATCCCATACTGAGGCGGTCAACAGGGCGCATGCCATCAACCTCATCTGAAAGGGGCCGACATGTCCGGCTATCTCACCGCTTCCACCATCAAGTCTCTCCGCGAGCATCGCGGGCTCACGCAGCGCGCCCTGGCAGACGCCGTGGGCGTGACCGACAAGGCCGTGTCCAAATGGGAGACAAGCAAGACACTGCCGGACGTCCAGAGCATGCTGCTGCTCGCGAATCTCTTTGGCACCACGATCGACGAGCTGGTGAAAGGGGACGTGGACGAGATGCGCGAGATGGTGAAACAGGACGAGCGACGGACGAAGACGTTTGCGGTGGCGCTGGCTGCGGTGGAGATTGCCGTGGTCGCGGTGCTCGCCATCACGGCGGTAGTGGGTCGCGCGTATCTGGAGCTGGCGCTGCGCCTGCTGTTGGCGGTGCTGGTGCTGGCCTCTTCTCTTGTAGCCGTTGCGGCACGCCGAGGAGGGGATGGCAGGGATGCGAGAAGCGTAGCCGAGCTCTTCGGTGCCGCGACGGGCGAGCCGGCCGAGACGGCGCACGCAAGTGGCGCGGCCCTCGGGATGCGTCTGGTGCTGCAGGTGTTCGCTGGGCTTGTCACCGGTATCGGCGTGCTCGTGCTGGGTGGCCTGTTGCTTGACCAGCGGGCGTTTATCGGGTTGGCGGTTGTGGTCGGGGCTGTAGCGGTGCTCGCTGTCTCATACGCGCTGGGGCGCTTTGCCCGTCCGGCGTGGACGGCAGCCATCTTGCCCCTGCTGTGGGTTGCGGGTGCCACGGCCGTTGGTATCGCGACGGGCGCGTTCGCCTCGCCGCGGGGCTGGTTCGCCGTCGTGGGCGGTGCGGTTACCCTGCTCATACTCTGGCTTGCCGGCCGCAAACGTCGCGAGGGAATTCGATAACGGTCCAGATTCGGGATGGGTTGTCTTTTGCGCTGCTCGCGATGGCCTTGCGTGTGCATGCGGTGCTTTTATTCACGGCATGCGTGAGCTTGTCAACGGAGGTGTCGTTACCTCGCCTTGGGTGTCCGCGGGGTAGCTGCTAAGCCGGGCGCGTCCTAGAAATGAACCCTCCACTCTGGATAGCTAGCTTAGCTTGACTTTCTGGCTCAGCTCCTTGCGAATATGCTGCGCAATCTTGTGCGCCTCCGTTGCAAAACCTGCTGATGCTACCGCTTCTTCCGCGGCGTCGAGCGCAGGGACGATGTTGCGGAGAAGCTCCTGATAGAAGCTTCTCGCCAGAGTCCGGGGTATGCCTGCGGCTTTTCCAGCCCGTTCGACGTCCTGCTCGGAAACGTCGCAAATGCGTCGGGAAGAGGTGAGGGACACGCCCATTTCTAGGTAGATTTGTGGGTACACCGTTGTGCACGTGATGTCATACAGCGGGGAGAGCATGGGAGTTTTCCAAGATGGGTCCCACAGCAAAGAATGGTTCTTGAGATGGTTGTCGCAATTGCCGATGAGATAGTCAAAATAGATGGTCTGCAAGAAGCATGCGCGATCTCCGAAAGGATTGGCTGATGCGCTTTGTATGGCGTTGCAGCAGCGTGAGAGGTACGCTCCGTTTGTGGGCTCGTACTTCATGTCGGGCATGAGTCCCGTAGCTTGGCAGAAGTCTTCCTGATGCAGGCGCTTCGGCCTGAGCGGTTTGTTTTCGGCTGATACCGTCTCATCGGTAATGCGGTCGAATCGTTTGACAGCAAGGAGCGGTTCGCCTTCTTCTATAGGGATGAGCGACCATTCCGCTATGTCAAATCCGCATCGCTTGGCTGTTTCTAGGCAAAGCGCCTCATTGACAGTTTGAAGGGGAAAGACGCGGTCCGGTGTTTTGACGATATGGGTCGTTGCCGCATTGCCGCTGGGTACGTACCATCCGCAAGACGGATCCTCTCCCTGATGGTAAAGGCCGACCTTGCTTTGGGTTCCCGCGAGTGAGAGGCGGGAGGCCATTCCCATCTTGAACGATGTTTCGCGGGGCGCATCGCGTAGCGCGCGCAACTCCGAGAGTCCGATCTCTGTGTATCCACCATCGTTTTCTACGGTCTCGTCTGTACTGAATATGAGGGCGCCGATGGACTCGTTATTGAGGCGAGCAAGCATGTTGCCGAAGTAATCCGAATGTATCGATTCGGCAACAAGACGCCTCATATCTCCTTCAGGTGCGAGGCCGGCGAAAAACGGCGAGGCCTCTTCTTGAGAAAACGGTTCGGCGCGAAGCGGCAGCGAGCAAGACACAGCGCTTGCTGTTGAGCTTGCAAGATATGCGGGGTCATAGGCGAACGTAAGCGACACTTCGGAAAAATCGAGTGCTCCAACTAGTTGATACGCCTCGTCCTGCTCTCGAAAAACGTTGAGTTTCATCGTCACGCTCCTCGTGGGATGGCGAACAGGTCGATGCCGAGTCCCTGGGCAAGATTGATAACCGTTTGAACGGAGACGGTTTGCTTACCCCGTTCTATCTCTCCGATGAGGCGCGGGCTGCATCCCATCATGGCCGCCACAAACTCTTGGGTGAGTCCAAGTTTTTTTCTGCGTGTTCTGATAAGCGAGCCGAGTTCTGCCGCTTGCGAAATGCGGACAGCGTTTTCGGCGTTCGAAAGGCGCATAGCTACTCCTCAAATCTTACCTATAGGTAAGATTACTAGCCAATCCGTTAGAATCTTCCCTATAGGTAAGATTCTAACACTTGAAGTATACAATCTTACCTATGGGGAAGATTTTAAGGGCAACTATGCGGCGACACGTTGCAACGCGGGTCGTCTTGCAGCCTACTTTATCAACATATTGATACATTGTTCACCTCGGCAGAGAATATCAACGCATTGCTGTTCCGCCATCGGGGGGAGGCGCGCATCTGCGAACAAACGCTCAACTCCCGCCAAACGGTGAGCCTCGTGACCAAGCGGCTCGTGGCGCAGGGCTATGCCACGACCGAGGGCAACCCGGACGACCGTCGCAACAGCATCGTGCGGCTCACCGACGCCGCGAGACCTTCGCGCGCATAGCGGACGTGCTCACGCCGCACGTGGACCGCTGCATCTTCTCGTTCGTGGAGATGTACAAGAAGCTGCGCTTCAACATGCCCGAGCTCATGCCGCTCTCGGTGGAGGACATGGACGCGCTCGCGCGGGTGCTCGGGGGCATCGCGGCGGAGCACGGCCTCTGGCTCCAGACGTGCGGCACCAACGGGGACTTCACGCGCTACGGCATCCATCCGAGCGGCTGCATGACGCTCGACATCCTGGGGCGCGCGAACGTCGTGGAGTTCCGGCGCCTCAAGCACCGCGGCATGCGCGCGGGCTGCCATTGCTTCGAGGCACGCGACATCTGCGCCTACGACACCTGTCCCAACGGTTGCCGGTACTGCTATGCCAACAAGGATCACAAGCGGGCGGTCGAGAACTACCGCTTGCATGACCCGGGGAGCCCGCTCATCATAGGCCACCTGCGCCCGGAGGATACCGTGGCCCAGGGCGTTCAGTAGAGCTTGCTTGCGAAACGCTCCGCGGGCGGGCAGCAGACGCTCGTGCTGTAGGGGGCGCCTGTCGTGACCGTCCGAGGGGGGGATTCCGCTTGTGCCCGCCCGCCCCACCGGCGATGCTCGAAGCTCTATGCGCAACCCGTTAATATGCAATATCTCGCATAACTTACCATAATTCGATATTTGTCCTGCAAACATACCAAAATCAATGCATGTCGCACAGCGGATAAATGGGTACGAATCCTTCCAAGTGCCGTGGCAACTTGGCATCCAGCGGGTCGCACCCGCCGCCATCTCGCCGCCGCTTCATTCCAATTGAGCGATCCCGGTCGAAAGGAACCCCATGGCATCCGTTACCCAAGCCGCCGAGCGCGCGGCGCTCAACAAGCTCATCGACTACCTCGACCATGACCCCGAGAAGCACATCCCGCAGATCATGGACCTCGTCAACAAGGCGGTGCCGGACTCGGTGTTCCCGGCGCAGCGCAAGGCCATCGGCAACGCGATCGATGAGCACAGCAACTGGTACGAGCTCATCCTGCGCGCGTTCCGCCTGAACCCCGAGATGCGCTCGCGCCTGCTCAAGACGCTCATCGTGGACGCCAACCTGCTCGCGTGGCCTGTGCAGCAGAAGGCGCGCGAGCGCGAGCAGTGCAACATCCCGTGGGCGATCCTGCTCGACCCCACGAGCGCCTGCAACCTGCACTGCACCGGCTGCTGGGCGGCGGAGTACGGCCACAAGCTCAACCTCTCGTACGACGACATCTGCTCGATCATCGACCAGGGGCGCGAGCTGGGCACGCACATCTACATCTACACGGGCGGCGAGCCCATGGTGCGCAAGGCCGACCTCATCAGGATCTGCGAGAAGTACCCGGACTGCATCTTCCTATGCTTCACCAACGCCACGCTCATCGACGAGGCGTTCTGCGACGAAATGATCCGCGTGGCCAACTTCGTGCCCGCCATCAGCGCCGAGGGCACCGAGGCCACCACGGACGAGCGCCGCGGCAAGGGCACGTACGCCAAGATTATGCATGCGATGGAGCTCCTGCGCGAGCGCCAGCTGCCGTTCGGCATCTCGTGCTGCTGGACGCGGGCGAACGCCGATGCCGTGGCGAGCGAGGAGTACATGGATTGGATGATCGAGCAGGGGGCGCTCTTCTGCTGGTTCTTCTACTTCATGCCGGTGGGCAAGGGCGCCACGTCCGACCTCATGCCCACCGCCGAGCAGCGCGAGCACATGTACCGCTTCATCCGCGAGATGCGCCACAAGAAGCCGCTCTTCACGCTCGACTTCCAAAACGACGGCGAGTTCGTGGGCGGCTGCATCGCGGGCGGCCGCCGCTACCTGCACATCAACGCGGCGGGCGACGTGGAGCCGTGCGTGTTCATCCACTACTCCAACGCGAACATCCACAACGTGAGCCTGCTCGACGCGCTCAAGAGCCCGCTCTTCATCAAGTACTACGAGGGGCAGCCCTTCAACGAGAACCATCTGCGCCCGTGCCCGATGCTCGAGAACCCGGATGTGCTGGGCCGGATGGTCGCCGAGTCGGGCGCGCACGGGACGGATCTGGTGGAGCCGGAGACGCCCGAGGAGCTGCGCGAGAAGACCGTCGCGGTGGCCGAGGAATGGAAGCCTGTGGCGGAGCGCTTGTGGCGCAACGAGGATGACGAGATGTTCGAGAAGCGCCACGACCCCTACCAGGGCATGGACTCGGTCGAGGAGCACAAGTTCGAGCGCCTGGGCCGCGACGTCGAGGCGGAGCGCGCGGCGGCGTTTAGCGAGTAGGTTGTTGCTTTGCGGTGTTACGGACGGGCGGAGATGCTCAGGGCGATCTCGTGCGGCGTGCGCCCGGTGGTATCGATGAGCTCGGTATCGAGCGCGCGGTAGCGTGGCAGGTAGGCGAGTGAGCGGCGGAGTGCGTCCTCGTCACGGGCGCCGGCGCGGATGTCCCGCTCGATGCGCTCGCGCAGCGCCGCTTCGCTGGCGACGAGCGAGATGGCGCGCACGCGTGCGCCGGTGTCCTCGAGGGGCAAGCGGCCCAGGATCTCGTCGATGATTTCTTGCTCGTGCATCACCCAGCAGAACGCAACGTTCTCGTAGGCGTCGCAGCACAGGAAATTGCCGAGCAGGTGGCAGATGTTGTCGAGCACCATGCGCTTGGTCTCCGGTGTGACTTGGAAGGGATTGGCGCACCAGCACCAGTCGCCGTCGAGCATGACGGAGGCGGGGAGCAGGCGGTTGAGCTCGCGACACACGGTGGTCTTGCCGACGCCCATCGGGCCGCCGATGAGGTAGAGGGTCTTGGTCATGGGCGCCTCCGGTTTGCGGTGGGGTTCGCATCGCGCAGGCGGGCGAGGTACGCATCGGCCTCCGCATGGCTGCGCAGCGTGATGATGCGGCGACGGTCGCGCCACGCATCGAGCGCTGCGACGACCTCGGGGCGCTGCTCGATGGGGAAGCGCCGGATGTAGTCAGCGAATTCAGGATCGAGCGCGTCCTCCTGCCAGGGCAGATCCTCGCGCGGCTGCCCGATGCGCGCCGCCGCCCCGGCAAGGCACGCCTCCACCGGCAGGTCGAGGAAGATGACCGCGTCGCAGCGCTCGAGCCGCCGCTCGAGCGTGCGCAGGTAGTTGCCGTCGATGATCCAGCGCTCGCCGTTGAGGGCCGCCGCGAGGCGTTCGTCGAATTCCGCCTGCGTGACGTTGGTGCCGTCCGGCTTATGCCAGATCATGTCGAGGTACACGAGCGGCAGCCCCAGCGCGTCGCGCAGTCCGCGGGCGAGCGTGCTCTTGCCGGCACCGGGGCTCCCGATGACGAGCACGCGCTCCAGGGTAGAGGAGGGTGTGTCGAGATGGTCTGCCATGGCTTCTCCTATGTAAAATAACCCCAGGGGTTATTTTACATATGCGCGCGGCGCGCTCGGGGCCTCGGGGGCTGCGAGGTCGATTTCACCGAGGTTCTCGAGTAGGTTGACAAACGGGATGCCCGACGGATCATCCACCTCGACGCCGCCGAAGTTGATGCTGTTGCTGCGCAGGTCGATTTGCGTCTGGAACACGGCGGGATTGAAGCCCGAGGCGGCGAACCCCAGGACGGCAAGGATGATGCCGAGGGCAAGGAGCCCACCCGCAACGGAGAAATAGGTCTTCTTCACGTTGGTCATGATGCGTGCCTCCTAGTTGAGTGCGGCCGTCGCCGCCGCGGAGAAGTGCTCGCCGCCCGCAGTGCGTTCCGCATCTCCGCCACCATCTACGGACGGGTTGACGGGAAGCCTGCCTGCTCTGCCATTCGGTCGTCCGGTTTCGCCGTCCCCCCGATGTTTGCTGAAGGGGGAGAGCGCCTTGTTCACCCAGAGGGCGGAAAGACGTGCGATCTGCTTGGTCACCGCCCAGGCGCCCGCGCCCACGAAGAGCGTCCCGCCCATGAGGCCGAGCCCGGCACCCGCCATGGCGAGCACGTACGGGACGTTCCCAATCGCGATGCCGCATGTGGCGAGCGCGAGCGCTACGATGCCGGAGGCCCCGAGCGCCGCTGCGATGATCCACACGCAAAGTGCGAGGATCCAGATGCAGAGGTAGACCGTGAAGGCCACGGCGGCGAAGGCAAGCGCGAGCACGAACCATAGGGGCGAGCCCACGATCGCGAGAATCCAGAGCAGCACGTTGCTGCGGCGACGGGTCTTGGCGATCACGCGCGGCACGGCGGGCAGGTCATTCAGGATCGCTTCGGCCACGGCGCCCGGCGATCCGATTGCGGCGACGGCCTCCTCCTCGGACATGCCGTCCTCCATACGGTCGGCGATAGCCTCGGCATAGAACGCCTTCGATTCCTCGATCTGCTCTGCGGGCAGGCAGGCCAGGAGGTCACCCAGACGCTCCAGGAACTCTTCCCTCGTCATGATCGTGCTCCCTCCACGTAGCGGTAGATCTCTTGTACGGACGGCCATTCGGCCAGGAACTCGTTGATGCGCTCTCGTCCTGTGTCCGTGATGCGATAGTACTTGCGCAGCCGGCCGTTGTGCTCGGCGGAGCGCACGGCGATGCAACCCGCCTTCTCGAGGCGTTTCAGCAGCGGGTAGAGCGTGGACTCGGTGAGTCCCATGCATGCCGGCACGTCCTTGACGATGCGATAGCCGTAGGACTCCTCACCGGAGACGGCGGCGAGCACGCAGGCCTCCAGGAACCCGCGTTTCATCTGAGCCTCCATCCGCACACCTCCCTTCGCCTTATACTGTGTGACATATACTATATAACACATAGTATAAGACGCTGCAAGGATTCTCTTGGAGCGGGTTCTAATGGCGGTGTCGGCCTCGTTCGCAGATCCTTGGCGGGATGCATGTTCTGTGTGCGCGGCACCTTGCCGCTACCATGTATGGGCTCGGTTTGAAGCCTGCTGCTGAACCCGGAGGGAATGGCTATGAAAGTCAAACGAGATACGCTGCTGCTCATCGCGTGCCTGGTGTGGAGCGCGGCGGGCATCAACATCCTGCGCATCGGCCTCATGGCGTACCCGGCGTATCTCAGCCTTCTGAACATCGCGCTCAGCCTCGTGGTCTTCGGCGTCTTCCAAGTGTTCATCTTCGGGCGGCTCGTGCGCAAGCACACCGCGCGCATCGGCGGCTACCAGGACGAGCGTCAGTTCTTTCTCAAATTCTTCGACACCAAGGCGTTCATCATCATGGCGGTGATGATGGCGGGCGGCATCGGTCTCAGGGCGAGCGGCCTTGCGCCTGAGCGGTTCATCGCGGTGTTCTACACCGGCTTGGGCGCCGCGCTTTTGCTGGCAGGCCTCCTGTTCGGCCATAACTTCGGCAAGGCCGTCTATGTAAAATAACCCCAGGGGTATTTTTACATCGACGAATCCCCATCCGGGGAACAATGGCATCAGCAGTATCTTCGCTGGCGAAGGGAGCGGCTATGGATCTTGGCCGCATCGATGACCGGTTGCTCGCGCATCCCGGGGCGAGCAAGGCGCTCCATGAACGATGGGGCTGGATGGTCTATTGGGTAGGCGGTCGCCAGTTCGCATGCGAGTTCACGGCGGGCGCGGACGCGAAGGCGCCCTATGCAGGCATGCACCTGCTGTCTCTCAAGTGCGACCCCGACCGCATCCGCGAGCTGCGTGCCGAGTGGCCCGATGCGATCCTTCCCGCGTACTACTCCGACGGTCGCACATGGATCTCCATCGACCTTGATGCCGACCTGCCCGAGTCGCTCGTGCTCGACCTATGCGATATGAGCTACGAGCTCGTTTTCGCCAAGCTTCCCAAGCGCGTACAGCGGGAGCTGGCGGCAGCGAATGTAAAATAACCCCTGGGGTAATTTTACGTCGTCCCCCTGCCGTTTACCAATCTTAATTAACCATTTACCGATTTAGTGCTTGCATCGTGGATACAATAATATCAACTTCCCAACGAGCGCCAGCGGCTCTGCCGCCGACGAGAAGGGAGCGGCCCTATGTGTACGGGTATCCGCTTTACCGACAAGACCGGCGCAATGTTTTTTGGGCGTAACCTTGATTGGACGCAGGGTTACGGAGAGAAGGTGGTCGTGACGCCCTCGGGGGCCAAGGTCCCGACGGCTTTCGAGCGTCCGGACGATCCCGAGCAAGGTCATACCGTAATGGGCATGGGTATCGTCGTCATGGGTATCCCGCTCTATTTCGACTGCGGCAACGACGCCGGCGTGGCCGTTGCGGGCCTCAACTTCCCGCAGAGCGCGCACTATGCGCCGGGTCCCGTGGACGGCACCTCAAACGTCGCCGCCTACGAGTTCCCCTATTGGATCGCGCGCAACTTCGCCTCGCTCGATGAGGTGCGTGCCGCGCTGAAGAACACCACCGTGGTGGCCAAGCCCGTGAACGAGCAGTTGCCGGTGGCCAACCTGCACTGGCTCGTGGGCGACGCCACGGGCAGCGTGGTGGTCGAGTGCATGGCCGACGGCCTGCATGTTTGGGAGAACGATGTCGACGCGCTCACCAACGAGCCCGATTTCGGCTGGCATCGTCAGAACCTGCGCAACTACCTCATGATGGACGAGGACCTGCCCGCGCCCACCGCGTGGGATCGCGCCGAGCTCAAACCCTTCGGCTCGGGCGGCGGCGTCCAGGGCATGCCCGGCGATTACGGCGGACCGGCGCGTTTCGTGCGCGCGGCGTATGTGAACGCGCACTATCCCGTCCAGGAGGGCGAGCAGGCCAACGTGACCCGTCTCTTCCGCACGCTCGGCGCTTCCGCGGTGCCCGAGGGCGTGGCGAAGATGGCCAACGGCGACTACGAGAAGACCCTGTATACGAGCGGTTTCTCTGCCGGCACGATGACCTACTACCACGCGACCTACGAAGATCCCACCATCCACGCGTATCCGCTCTCGGCGTGCGACCTCAGTGGCACGGAGCCGTTCATCGCCACCGCTGCCTAACCGACCGCACGATCACGCAACCTATTAGTCAAGGCCCGGGTTGTATGCCCGGGTGAAGGGAGTGCTCATGAATCGCACGACCCCTGCCTCATCATCTGCGCACGCGGCGGCCGCTACCGCCGCTAAGCCCGCACCGGGTGCGGGTAAAGAGAAATTCCTCGTGCTGCCCATCGTCATCCTGGTTCTTGCCCAGATGGGAACCACCGGCGACAACGGCGCGCTTTCGCTCGCCGCGGACGCGCTGACGAAGGACCTCGGGGCGACGACCTCGGATATTCAGCTCGCCAACATGATCTATCCGTTGGTTGGCGGCTCGTTCATGATCGCCGGCGGCCTTGCCGGCACCATGATCGGCTGGCGCAAGACCTTCCGCATCGGCGCCTTGCTCGCCGCCATCGGTGAGGTCGCCCTTGCGCTTTCCCCCAACATGTTCTTCTTTATCTGGGTCGGCCGTGTGCTTGTTGGATTGGGTGCGAGCTTCCTCGTCCCATCCCTCCTCGGCATCATTCCGTTCATCTATCACGGCGCTAACCGTACCGTCGCTTTCGGGTGCATCGGCGCCGCCTCCGGCCTCGCGGCCGTGCTGCCGCTCATCCTGGGCGTCGTCATGCAGCTGTCGGGCATGCGCGTAACCTTCCTCGTGCTCGCCCTCTACTTCGTCGGCGTCGTGGTGCTCTCGATGGGCTTGCCCAAGTTCGACCAGCCGTCTGAGAAGTCCCACTTCGACGCCATCGGCGTGGCGCTCGCCGCGCTCGGGTTCTTCTGCGTGCTCATCGGCCTCTCGAGCATCTCGAGCTGGGGTCTCATCAAGCCGATGCACACCGCCCCGTTCGCCCTCTTCGGCATCTCGCCGGCGATCCCGCTCATCATCTTGGGCATCATCATCCTCATCGTGCTCGTGAAGGTGGAGGCGCGCGAGGAGAAGCGCTACGGCCTCGTGGTGCTTCCGCGCTCGTTCCTTACCACGAAGCAGGTGCTCGCCGGTCTGGTCGCCAACGCGCTGATGTTCTTCTTCATGGGCGCGCAGTCGATCCTCATGTCCCCGTACCTGCAGCTCGTCGCTGACTGGACGCCGATCGACGTCGGCACCATCTCCATCGTGACCGGCCTGCCCACCTTCGGGCTCGCCCTCGGCATCCCGAAGCTCTTCCCCAAGGCCAACCCGCGCCACGTGATCCAGATCGGCTATGTGGCCATGGCGATCGCGCTGGGCATCATGGCCTCCTCCGTGACCATCGATGGCGCGAACCGCATCGGTGTCTACCTGGGCGCGTTCATGGCTGGCGTCGGCGCGGGCACCGTGTCGGCCCATGCGAGCAACGTCGTCGCCCTCGCGGTGAACGATCGCGATGCGTCGCAGTCCGGCGGCATCCAGAGCACGATGCGCAACGTGGGCCAGGCTCTGGGCGTGGCGCTCCTGGGCGCCGTCCTGATCTTCGGTATCAGCTCCACCTTGAGCAATGAGATGGCCTCCAACTCGGAGATTCCGTCGTCGGTTGCCGAGCAGGTTTCCGGGCTCACCATCAACCTGGGCAGCAACAAGGAGTTCGAGGAGGACATCTCCCATATCCAGATGTCCGACGCCGAGCGCACCAAGCTCGTTGAGCTTGAGGCCAAGGCGCGCTTCGACTCGACGCGCATCGCCTATGGCGTGGGTGCTGTCATCGTGCTGCTGGGCCTGCTCACCACTCCGTGGATCAAGACGCTTTCCAAGGAGAGCGGCCCGAGCGCGACGTCCGGTGCCGCCTCCGGCAAGGGCGCGCCGGGTAAGGCCGCGCCTCAGAAGGCAGCTGCCCAGGCCGCTCCGGCTCAGAAGGTCACGGCTCAGGCGCCTGCTGCTCAGGCGACCGCTGGCCCGAAGGCCGCGCCTCCCAAGGGTGGCCACTAAGTTCCGCGGGGCCGCTTGTTTGGGAAAGCGGCCCCGCTCCCATGCCGTGCGCTCGGCAGTAGCGGATCCGAGCGCATGAAAGATGCCCGCCACCTGTCCACGGTGTGGATGTGCAGGTGGCGGGCATCATGCTGTCCGTACGGGTTGGGTGGTGCCGTGTGGCTCGCCCTGCGGGTGCGGACGGCGCGCCTCGCTTCGTCGCGCGTCTTCATGCGACGGAGTGCACGCAGCAGGTATATTGGTAGCCATCGATATAGAGGCATCGAAAGGGGAGCGCGATGGGTGAGAAGACGACGGAGTACGCCTGGGCGTATGAGTTGTGCCGGCAGGGCGACGTGGTGTGTCCTGCCGATATGCTGGAGCTGCTGATGTCCGCGCCGGAATGCCCGGCATTTGGGCCGGCCCATCACTTCCTGGTGGGCGCGGCGCTGCTCGCCTGCGCGTCGAACGCGGGATATGCGGGGGACCTGGATGCGCAGCTCGATGAACTGGCATCCCGCTCTGCCTGCGTGCCCGGGGGCGCTTGCGCGCGCTGGGGCGTGTGCGGCGCCGCGGCGTCGTGCGGCATGGCGCTCGCGATCGCCCAGGGCAACGCGCCGCTCAAGGCCGATGGCTGGAGCGAGACGCAGCTCATGGTGGCGGATCTGCTGCAAAAGATCGCGCAGGCGGGCGCCCCGCGCTGCTGCAAGCGCGATGCCCGCATCGCCGTGCGCGAGGCGACGCCGTGGTTTTCCCGCGCCCTCGGGGTGGAGCTGGCGCTGCCTGCGGAAGAGCCCGTCTGCGCGGTATCCGAGGCGAATGCTGCGTGCATCGGCGAGGCCTGTCCGTACCACGGGTGATTTCGCCGGCCGGTGCACGGTGTGTGCCGCCGGTGCTGCGGGCGCGCTCGGGAACGCGACTCCGGGCTGCTACACTGGGAGGCGGCGAGCGAAGGGAAGCGATGACCGAGATGGGCTTCATTGACGCGGACGGGTGCGCGCTTCTGCGCGGTGCGGGCGGGGACGGCGCGCCCGTCATCTACGTGATCGATATGCCCGAGCATCCCTTCGATGTCGCGGCTGCGGTCGATGGCGTGCGCGCCATGGTGGTGCGCGTGCCCGTGCGCGACTGGAGCGATAGCCTGACGCCCTGGCCGGCGGCGGGCGTGCGCCCGGGTGCGGAGGATTTCGGCGGCAAGGCGACAGAGACGCTCGCGGAGCTGACGGGTACGGTTATCCCTGCGGTGGAGGCGGCACACGGGCTCTCCCCGGCGCGCCGCGCGATCTGCGGGTACTCGCTCGGCGGGCTCTTCGCGCTGTATGCGTTCACCCGTGAGCCCTCGACGTTCTCGGCGTGCGCCTGCCTCTCGGGTTCGGTTTGGTACGAGGGCTGGGTCGATTACCTGCGACAGTACGCTCCAAACGGCGCGGGGCGCTACGCGTACCTCTCGATCGGGAGGAAGGAGCGCCGCGCCGGGCCTCCCATCATGCGATCCGTTCAGGACGATCTGGAGGCATGTGCGGACATGCTTCGCGGCAGTGGATGCGCGGTGGACCTCGTCGTGGGGCCGGGCAACCATATGCAGCACCATACCGAGCGCCTCGCCGCAGGGCTCAAGGCGCTCGACGCGCAGCTCGCCATCACGGGTTGATGGCGCATCGAGCCGGTGCGCGGTTTCGAGCACAGCGCGTCGTCATCCCTGGAAGCGCGCAAGGCCCGTCGCCCCAGATGCGGGGGTGACGGGCCTTGGCCGTTGCGCGCGCCGCCCCGGTCGTCGGGGTCAGCTACGGTATGGCATGCCTACGATTTCCGGAAACGCCGGGCGATGGCGGCGCCGATGAAGGCGAGGGCGGAACCCGCCGCGGCTATGCCGATGGGCAGAGCCGATGCGTCGCCTGTCTGCGTAAGCTGGCCGGAGGCGTCGGCTGCCAGCGCGTCGGCGTCCTGCGTCTGCCCGGTGGCGTCCCCACCCGCATCCGCGTCGCTGGCGGAGCCGTTCGGGTTGCCGTTACCGGAGGTGTCCCCATCCGTCGGGGAGTCCCCACCGGGCTGGTTCGAGCCGCCGCCGGTCGTATCGCCGGCGCCGCTGTCGGTGCCATTGTCACCGTCGGTCGAGCCGCCGCCTGTGGTGTCATCCCCGCCGGCGTCGTTGTCGCCATTGCCGGTGTCGCCATCAGCATCGCCGTCGCCCGTGCCGTCGCCGCCGTTGCCGGCATCGTCGCCGTTACCGGTGTCGCCATCGACGTCGCCGTCCCCGCCGGGGAGCCCGCCGTCCTCACCGGGCTCGTCCGTATCGGGCAGCTCGGCGTCGAGGATGGGACCGTCCACGTTGGCGGCACGGCTGGGGTTCACGCGCACGTCGTAGGCGACCACGGAATAGGCAGCCTTGTCGAAGGCGCCGTCTGCCGTGCCGTCAGCGCTCGCGGCGTTCGCCCCCGCGTCAACGGCGACCTCGAACGAGCCATCGCGCGAGAAGCCGATGAGCGTGCCGTCGCGGTACAGCTCGTAGGCGGTCGTAGCCTGCTCGAGCTCGGGCGTCGCCATGGTCGCCTCGACCTGCACCGTCCCCGCATCGCCGAGCTCCACGGATACGGTGGGCGACACCGCGTCGGCGCTGCCCTTGAGCTGGGCATACGTCTTCGCCCCGTTGATGATCGCCGCGTCGGTGTCGAGCGAGAAGTAGCGCACCGCGCGCGGCACCGAGGGGTACTGGGCGCACCACTCCAGCACCTCGGGCGTGAGGTCGCGCTCACCCAGCTCGTAGAGGTACTCGGCGAAGTTGTAGCCCGTGCCCATGGTGAACGCGACGGCGATGCGGTTGTACTTCACGCTCGTCGATGAGGAGGCGCCCGACGCCAGCTCCTGTATGGTCTTCACCGCCTCGGCGTCGCCGCGCAGGATGCGCAACGTCGCGCCGTATGCGCCATAGCGTTCCACGTCTGTCGCGATCTCTTGCGTATAGGGGCTCGCGGTGTAGTCATAGCCGCTGTAGTCCCAATCATCGAAGAAGTGCAGGCCGTTCCACCAGGTGGTCACGTGGGTCCAGATATAGGTGCCCCAATCCCCGCTGTTCATCCAATCCGGCACGAAGGTGGGGTCGGCGGCCATCTTCGCCAGCTCCTCGTCGCGGCGCTCGTTGGCCTTCACGGCGTTCCCGTGATAGTACGCCGCCGGGTCGAACGCGATGCCCGCCGCGGCCGACGCCTCGATACCGCCCTGGCGCGATCCCGCCAGGGAGTACAGGTTGTTCGTCTCCTCGGCAACGGCGATGACATTGTTGTCGAGCATGTGCCCGTACTCGTGCGACATGCCCCAGGTGTACATGTTCTCGCCCGACAAAAACGACGCGGCGTAGCCCTCCGGCATGTGGAAGTAGCGCACGAAGGCGTACATGGTCGAGGGGTTGGAGACGGTGCGCGTGAACGCGGTGTGCACGCGCGCGGGCGAGATGGCGTTGGGGCCGCTCTCGGCCGCGTCGAAGCCGTCGAACGCCCAGAAGAACTCGAGGCGGTCCTGGATGGCCTCGTTCGAGCGCTCGATATAGGCCACGGCGGCGTCCTTGCTCGTGATGCCGGCATATGCCTTCGCGAGCGCGGTTGCGCTGATGGAGAACTGCGCGTGCCCGTCGTCGCCCATCTGCACGAGCGCCATATCGGCGACCTGCTCGCCCGCCTCGACGCGCGCGGCGTGCGCCTTGACGTCCTGGACGAAGGTCCAGAAGCGCTCGGGCTGCTCGGGATCGTGCACGTAGAGGGGGTGCTCGCCCAGGCTCGTGCCGAGCGCGGGGTTGGCGGCCGCGGAGCCGTCGCGGGCGGTGGAGCCATCCGCGTCCGCGCCGCCCTCGGCGTCAGCGGTCACGTAGGGAGCGTCATACGCCTCGATGCGCACGCGCGCGGGATTGCTCGTCGAGTCGTTGCGCAGAAAGAGCATCGAGCCGTGCGTCTTGCCGGTGAGGTCGATGGTGATGCGGTTCTCCCCGCGCGTAAGCTTGGACCTCTGCTCGAGGTTGAGCGAGGTGTAGTGGTTGGTGTCGGTGACGCCCGCCTGGCGCCACGCCACGGAGAGCAGGGAGGGGTCGTTAGCCGCGACGTAGACGACGATCTCGTGCACCTTGCCCGGCTTGAGGTAGAGCCCCGTGGCGTCGAGGTTGTCGAACTGGTAGCCCTGCTGGGTGCGCTGCGCCTCGGCGCCGGGGTTCCCCAGCTCGGAGAGGGTGAGCACCGAGGCCGCAAGCTCCTCGTGGTGCGCGCTCAGGTAGCCGGCGTACTGCTCGAGGCGCTCGATCTGCTGCACGCGCACGCGACGTTCGGGCGTGTCGGCATCGCCGAAGTGCGCGTCCACCGTGTCGCGCAGGCGGTCGAAGGCGCCCTCTGCGGTGAGCTCGTCGCGCAGCTCGAGGCCGAGGTCGTCGACGAAGGGGTTGTCCAGCGCGTCGAACGCGGCCACGACATCGGCCGAGGCGAGGGCGATGTTGCACTCGTTGGAGGGGTCGATGCCCACCGTCGCGAGCTGCTCGCGCGTCCCGCCGTGCTTCACGGAGAGGATGCCCAGGACGTCGCGCGCCGTCTCGGGAGCGTCCGTCGCGGCGAGAAGCGTGCCATCCGCCCACTCGCCCGAGAGCACGATTTCGATGGGTTCGTCGATGCTGTGGGCAGCCGGCGTGCCCGTGAAGCGCAGGGCTGCGCCCTGGGCGAGGTCGATGCGGTCGGCGCCCGCAAGGTGGGCGTCCGCGCCCAGCGCGAGCGAACCGCCGCCGTCCACGCGCACACCGAAGGTGTTGTTGGGGTTGTTGTCGCCGATGGTGCCGCCCTCGAACGCGAGCGAGCCGCCCGAGAGCACCTGCACCACGCCGTCGCTCGACACGTTCGAGCGGTTGCTCGCGATGGTGCCGCCCGTCATGGTGATCGAGCCCTTGGTCCAGACCATGGTCTGGGTGTAGCTCGCACGGTTGTTCGCGATGGTGCCGCCGCGCATCTCGAACGAGCCCGCAGCCTCGACCGCAACCGCGGTGTTGCGCATGGCGAAGCTGTCGCGGATCTCGCCGCCGTCGAGCACGAAGGTGCCGGAGTGCACGTACACGGCGCCCCATGGCTTCCATGAGCAATGGGCGCGCACGATCGAGGCGCCCTCGTTCATGGTGAGCTTGGACGCGTTGCGCAGCGTGATGATGGCCTCGTTGGAATCCTTCTCCTCGCCGTCCAGCGTGAGGGAGCTCGCGTCGTCCGCGCGCTCGAGCGTGAGCTTGGCGCCATCGTTGACGATGATCATCCCGGCGATCTTGTTGTCGGCCGTGGGGAAGGAGGAGCTGCGGGTCAGCGTGACCTGCGCCGTGGCGCGCAGGGTGATGTCGCGGTCGCCCGCGATGACGAGCCGCTCGTCGAGCACCTGGTCGCGGGAGAGCTCGATGACGTCGCCGCTCTGGGCGTCGGCCACGGCGTCGGCGAGACTGCCGTACGTGGTGCGCGCACCGTCGCGCACGATGGCGATGCCGGCGTCCTCCGAGGGATCGGTCGCGGACTCGGCTGCGTCTGCGGTGTCGTTGTTGGTGGTGGTGTCGGTGTCGGCGAGCGCGCCGGGTTCCTCGGGGCTTTCCCCGGTAGCGGGAGCCTCGGCGATTGCCTCGGGGCTTTCCAGGGCTTCGGTGTTCTCGTTGGCCGCTTCGTCGGCGTTCCCCTTGTTTTCCGGGGCGGCCTCGACGTTCTCGAGGGCTTCGAGTTCGCTTGAGCCCTCTCCGGTGGTGAGCGACACGGCGGAATCCGTCGCCTGAGCGGAATGCTCGCTGGCAGCGAGCGCACCGGTGGGCATCACGCTCACGGCGAGGACGGCGCTCAGGAGCGCCGGGGCGATTCTGTTGTGGGGCATGTTGTTCCTTTCGCATCTCGCGCCCCGGTCAGGGGCGTGGCCGCGCTGCGGATTTTGAGCGCGGAGGCATAAGCATGTCTAGGTGCGCATCCGTTATACCCTGTTGGCATTTCGTCAACATATGACTCGCGCCCGGCTCCACGGCTTTTCCAAGAATGGGTTGGTTGGGGACGTGTTCCTTTCAACCCCTTTTTTGAAGCGAGCGCCCCGCGCGGCATCTGGTGCGGGCACCGTTCAGAGCCCTACGTGGCCTTTGGGCGGAAACCCCACATATATCTATATACGCGGGGTGCGATACGGGGATAGTACATAGTATGCATGCGTTTGCCGGGCCGGGCATCGTAACGCCCGGCATGGGCAAGCGTTTGCGTGAACCGATGACGCGCGCCGCCGAGCGCGCCTCGATATTGGAATGGCAAGAGCGGGCGAGAAGGGAGAACGCAAACCCCACACGCGCAGACGAAGAGGAGCAGACATGCTGCACAAGATAGGAAAGAAATTGACGGTGGCCCTGGTCACCTTTGCGTTGGCGATGGGAACGCTGCTGTATGCGGTGCCGGCGTTCGCGGCCGCCTCGGACGGCTCCATCGCGGTCACGGGTAACGGTCCCTTCGCGAGCATCAGCGTCTATCAGATGTTCTCGCAAAACGATGTCAACAGCTACGTGCTGAACGACGCTTGGAAGGACTTCTTCACCACCGACGCTGGCAGCGGCGGCATCGGGCTCACTGCCGATGATGCGGATCTCTCCAACGCGGCATATACCTACATCAGGGGTCTTGGCAACGACGACGCGGAGGGGATGGCAACCTTCGCGAAGCAGGCGGCAGCGTGGGCCGCGGCACATTCGGTGCAGGCGACCTCTACACCTAGCGCCACGGCCAACGCGGACGGGACGTCGAAGACCGCTACGGCTTCAAGCCTCGCATACGGCTACTACCTGGTCGTCCCCAGCCCAGAGGGTTCGACGGGCCAGACCGACCCGTCCCGCGGGACCGATGCGCTGCTCGTGAACGTGAACAGCGCCACCCCGGTCGCGATTGACCTCAAGACCGTTTACCCGACCATCCAAAAAGTAGTTAATGGATCCGACAAGCATGCGAGCGCGAGCGTCGGCGACTCCCTGCCGTTCACCCTGACCTCCATGGTTCCCGATGTGAGCGGGTATACGAACGGGTATCAATTCGCGATCCAGGATACGCTCAGCGAGGGCCTTACTCTCGATAAGGACAGCGTGAAGGTCGAGATCGGCGGCACCGACGTGACCTCCTCGTGCATCATCCAGTATGGGCAGGACCTGGGCAACACCTTCGTCATCAACTTCGGCACTGTAGACACCGCGCTGGGCGCGGGGAAATACGACGCCACGGACCTCTTCACGGGCAAGGCAGGCCAGACCATCACGGTGACGTACACCGCGACGCTTAACACGAGCGCGTCTCTCGCAGGCACGGGCAAGGACAACACCAACTCCGCGAAGGTGATTTACTCCAACGGCCCGGGTGTGAATGACCTCTATGCGTCCGCTGAGGTCTTCACGCATCAGTACACGTTCAACTTCGATCTGGAAAAGACCGACGGCACGAACCCGCTCGCCGGGGCGACGTTCCAGTTGAAGGACGCGAAGGGCAACGTCATCAGCCTCGTTGCCACGGGCAGCAGCAACACCTACCGTCCGGCCGTGGGTGATGAGACCGCGAGCGCGGTGACCGAGGTCACTACGCCCGCCGACGGCACCATCCACTTCGTCGACCTCGGCGAGGGCTCCTACACGCTCACCGAGACCAAGGCGCCCGAGGGCTACAACAAGGCAGCCGATACGACCGTGACCATCGCCGCTGAGTACAACACCGACGGCACGCTTCAGAGCTGGTCGGTCAACAACAACGGCCAGAACGCCGTCGAGATCGTAAACAACGCCGGCATCCTGCTGCCCGGAACCGGCGGCATGGGAACGGTCGTCTTCACCGTGGCCGGCGTGGTCGCTATCGTGGGCGGCACGGCGTGGATGATGACGCGTCGCGCGCGGAGGAACAGCTAGCACATGGCGAAGGGGTGGTTGAGCAGGTTCGCCCCACTGCTGGTCGTGCTCGCGGGCATCGCGCTTCTACTGTACCCGACCGTCTCGAACTTCCTCATCGAGCGGAACGCGTCGCACGTGGTCCAGCGTTACGGCGAGGCGGTCGAGGTGATGTCCGACGAGGAACGCCAGGCGATCCTCGACGCTGCGCGCACCTATAACGCGGCGCTCGCCCAAAAGCAGGGCGTCGCCTCCGAGGAGGTGGACGGAACGCCGCCCGCCTCCCCGGAGGAGCGGGAGCAGGTGCTCGCCAGCTACGACGACGCGCTCAACCTCGACGGCAACGGCCTCATGGGCTACATCTCCATCCCGCGCATCGATGTGACGCTGCCCATCTACCACGGTGTCGGCGAGCGGGTGCTGCAGCAGGCGGTCGGCCACGTCGAGGGGACGTCGCTGCCCGTCGGCGGCGCTTCGACCCATGCGGTGCTCTCCGGGCATCGCGGGCTGCCCTCGGCGAAGCTCTTCACCGACCTCGACCAGATGCGGGAGGGCGACGTCTTCTACATCCGCGTGCTCGAGGAGGTGCATGCCTACCAGGTGGACGGCATCGAGACCGTGCTGCCCGACGAGACGGAATCGCTCGCCATCACGCCGGGGGAGGATCGCGTGACGCTCGTCACCTGCACGCCCTACGGCATCAACTCGCATCGGCTGCTCGTGCATGCCCACGCCATCCCGTATACGGCCGAGATGGAGGACGAGGTGGGCAAGCCCGGCGGCTTCATCAACATCCCCTTGCCGTATCTCTTGCTCATCATCGCGCTCGTCGTCATCGCGGTGGCGCTCGCCGTGTTGCGCCTTCGGGTGAGCAGGCGGGCCGCGGCGGACGCGGCGGCCGGTGCGACGCGGCGCGGCGACGGCGCGTCCGGGAATACGGGTTCGAGGCGCACCTATGGAAAGGATGGCGCGCGTGGCAGGCATTTCTCATAGCATGCAGGCCGCTGCCATGCGGGGGCGGCGGGAACGGGGGCGGTGCGCCCGAGCGCTCGGAGCCTTCGCGCGCGTCGCGGCGGCCATCGTCCTCGCGCTGGCCGGTATGATCCTGCGCCCTGCCGATGCCGCCGCCCTTTCGTACGGGTCGATCACCATCGATGCCGTGTGCGGACAGGGGGAGGCCGCCCAGCCGGTATCCGGGGACACGTGGCGGCTGGCGCTCGTCGCGACGGCCACGCCGTTGGACGACGGCTCCTTCGCCTATGCGACCACCGATGGGTTCGTGCCGCTCGACCGCGACTGGGTGTCGCTCGACGCATCTGGTTGGCGCGCGGCAACCCGCGAGCTCGGCGCATATGCCCAAGACCATGGCCTGCTGACCGATGGCGCGTGCGTGACGGACGGCGACGGGCGCGCGGTGTTCCGCGACGTGGCGCCCGGCCTCTACGTCGCGGTGCGCACCGATGTCGCGAGCGCTAATAAGGCGCTGACGTGCGACGCCGTGCTCGTGAGCGTACCCCTTTTGGAGGATGGCGCCTGGGTGTACGACGTCACGGTGGCTCCCAAGTTCGAGACCTCGGGAGGCGCGTCCGGCGAGGAGCCCGAGCCGCCCGCTGCCAAGCCGCAGGAACCGGAGCGCCCGCTCGATCGCTTCCTATCCGCGCTCGGTATCCCGGCGACCGGCGGCACGCTGGCCGTGTTCGCGTTGGGCATCGCCGTGATCGCGCTGCTCTGCCTCGCCGCCGCCCGCCTTCTCCGCACACATGTAAAATAACCCCAGGGGTATTTTTACATCGGCGACGTTCGCCGGGTTGCCCCGCTCGCAAGGAGGCGTATCGCGATGAAGGTCATCGGACTTATCGGCGGCATGAGCTGGGAAAGCACCGTCACGTATTACGAGGTCATCAACCAGACCGTCGCCGAGGAGCTGGGCGGGCTCCATTCCGCCCGCATCGTACTCTACAGCGTTGATTTCGACGAGATCGAACGCTGCCAGTCGTCGGGAAACTGGGAACGCAGCGCCGAGATCCTCTCCGATGCCGCGCGCGCACTCGAGCGTGCTGGTGCCGACCTGCTGCTCATCTGCACCAATACCATGCACAAGGTGGCGGACGAGGTCGCGGCAGCGGTGAGCATCCCGCTGCTGCACATCGCGAGCATGACGGCCGACGAGCTCGATCGCGCCGGGGTGGCCACGGTGGGGCTGCTCGGCACCCGCTACACCATGGAGCAGGACTTTTATACGGGCGTGCTTGAGCGGCGCGGGTTCACGGTGCTCACGCCGGGCGAGGAGGATCGGGCGCTCGTGAACCGCGTGATCTTTGACGAGCTGTGCCGGGGCGATATCCGTGACGAGTCGCGGGCGGCGTTCCAGCGCATCATCGACGACCTCGCGGCGCGCGGGGCGCAGGGCGTCATCCTCGGCTGCACGGAGATCGGCCTGCTCGTCCATCCTGACGACCCGGACGTGCCGCTCTTCGATACCACGCTCATCCATGCCCGCGGCGCCGCGCTTGCAGCACTTGAGGGCTAGCAACGTCGCTCGCGTAAAATAACCCCTGGGGTAATTTTACGAGGGCGTTCTCGGCTGTGACGAGGCGCGCGCCCGTTGGTTGCGCCAGGCGTGCGGAGAGAGACCCGTTGCCCTGGTGAAGGCGTGATCGAACGCCGAGAGGCCAGGGTAGCCCAGTCGGTGGGCGACGTCGGCCACCGTGAGGTCGCGCTGGCCCAGCAGCTCGCAGGCGCGCTCGATGCGCGTCCGGCGCATGTGCTGCCCGGGGCCCTGCCCGGTCTCTCGCTGGAATGCGGCGCAGAGCCGGGAGCGGCTTACGTAGAGCGCCTTTGCGAGTCCATCTACCGTGGGCGGCGCCGTTCCCTCGTCGAGTGCTTGCTCGACGAGGCCCTTTGCCCGGCGCACCAGTTGCGCGGTGCTCTCCTCGCCGTGCGTCGAGGCATCCTTGCTCGCCGCAAGCGACGCTATGAGGCCGTCGACGGCTGCGCGCAAGGCGAGCGCCCCGCCCGACTCCGTTGGAGGACGGCTTGAGATGCGGCCGAGCGCGCGCCCGATTTCCAGCTCTCCAGGTGTGTCGAAGCGCGTATCGAATAGGCCGAGCACGCCCCGAAATTCCCCGGGATAGCTTTGCTCGAGCCTGTCGAAGAACTCGGGCAGCAGGATGATGGAGCTCGAACGATACCGTTGGCCTGCATGCAGGGCGCTGGTGAGGGTTCGAGGCCTGCGCTCGACAAAGGTCGCGAGCTCGGTGCGCCCGGCCCCGCGCCCTTGGCCGACAGGCCTCAGCGCCAGTCCGCAGCTTCGCGAACAAGCAAGCGCCGCGTCTTTCAGCATGCATGCGCAGGCGTATGGCCCGAGCGACGTTTCCTGAAGCTGCATGTCGGCGCGGGGAACCACGTCGTGATAGAGCACAAGACAGCCTGGGGAGGGGGACGAAAACCACATCGTCCCATCGGCGGTGGAGCCCGCCGCGTCGCCCGCCCAGAATCGCCCGTGTCGCTCAAGCCGGATACCGAGCTGCTCGGCTTGGGGGATGCAGAGCGCGAGCAGCTCGTCGGATATGGTCGCCCCGCTCGCCATGTTGAAGCATCGTCCCTTCCGCTTGCCGTTTTGTCTCACATAAGTTAGACAAAGTGAACATTTCTGATCCTACATGATACCGTGCGGCGAAACGTCAATCAAGAACCTGGTGTGCTGGGAGGACATCATGTCGGATTCGCAACAATCGGCTGGGATTTCCACCGAAGAACGGCCGCGGCAGGCGGGCGCGGTGGGGCGTCTGCTCGCCTTCGCCGGGCCCAGGCGCGCGCTCACCTTTCTGGGGTGCGCGCTCTCGGCGCTCTCGATGCTCGCGGGCTTCGGTCCATATGTTTGCATCTGGTTCGCGGCGCGCGACCTCATCGCCGTCGCTCCCGACTGGACGGCCGCCGGCAGTATCGCGGTCTACGGTTGGTGGGCGCTCGGCTTCGCAACGGGATCCATCGCCCTCTACTTCGCGGGGCTCATGTGCACCCACCTCGCGGCGTTCCGCTGCGCGTCCAACATGCGCAAGCGAGCTATCGAGCACCTCATGCATACGAGTCTCGGCTACTTCGATACCCATGCGTCCGGTGCGCTGCGTCGCGTGGTGGACGGCTGCGCGGCCGAGACCGAGGGATTGCTCGCTCACAAGCTGCCGGACACGGCCGGGTCGGTCGCGATGATCCTCGGTATGCTCGCGCTGTTCTTCGCGTTTGATTGGCGCCTGGGCGCGGCGTGCCTCGTGCCGGTTGCCGTGAGCCTTTGCTGCATGGTTTACATGATGGGCGGTCGTGGCATGGATTTCATGACGCGCTATATGGAGTCGCTCGTGAAGATGAACAAGACCGGCACCGAGTACGTGCGCGGCATCCCCGTGGTCAAGGTCTTCCAGCAGACGGTCAACTCCTTTCGCGCCTTCCATGACGCCATCGAGGAGTTCACCGTGCTTGCACAGGATTATGCGGTGAAATGGTGCCAGACGCCGCAGGCGCTCTCGCTGACCGTTATCGGCGCGGCGGCGGTATTCCTCGTGCCGGTGGTCGTGCTCGTTGCACCGGGTGAGACGGACGTTGCGCGCCTCTCCACGAACTTCGCCTTCTACGCCATCTTCTCCGCGGTGATCCCCACGGCCATGACGCGCGTGATGTTCATGTCCGAAGCGTTCCAGTCGGCGGCGGATGCCGTCAGCCGCGTCGAGGGGGTGCTCGCCGCCCCCGTGATCGCGGCGCCCGCAGCTCCGAAGGAACCACGCGATACCTCCATCTGCTTCGATGACGTGAGCTTTGCGTACGAGGGCGCCGAGGAGGCGGCGCTCGGTCACGTGAGCTTCACGGTGCCGGCGGGTTCCACGGTCGCTTTGGTGGGCCCGTCGGGGGGCGGCAAGACCACAGCCGCCTCTCTCGTGCCCAGGTTCTGGGATGTCGGGTCCGGGCGGGTGCTCGTGGGCGGCGTGGATGTGCGCGATATCGACCCCGCCGTCCTTATGGATCACGTTGCCTTCGTCTTCCAAACCAACCGGCTCTTCTCGCAATCCATCTTGGAGAACGTGCGGGCCGCGCGTCCGCAGGCAACGCGCGAGGAGGTGCTGGCAGCGCTCTCCGCCGCCCAATGCGACGACATTCTCGCCAAGCTGCCGGATGGCGTCGACACCGTCTACGGCGCCGAGGGCGCTCACCTTTCCGGCGGCGAGGCCCAGCGGCTCATGATCGCGCGCGCCATCCTCAAAGATGCGCCCATCGTGGTGCTCGACGAGGCCACGGCCTTCGCCGACCCGGAGAACGAGGTCAAGATCCAGGCCGCCTTCAAACGCCTCGCCCGCGACTGTAACGGTCGTCCGCGCACCGTGCTCATGGTTGCGCATCGGCTCTCGACGGTGCGCAATGCCGACAAGATCGTGGTGCTCGATCGCGGGCACGTGGTGGAGAGCGGTACCCACGACGAGCTGCTTGCCTCGGATGGGCTGTATGCGCGCATGTGGGCAGATTACGAACAGGCCGTGAGCTGGAAGATCTCAAGCGATGCTGCCGGGGAGGTGGCCTAGATGACCATGAAGGAGAAGTATGCCCTCACGGACGAGGGCGTAAGGAACGTCCGCCTGGGGGCTGCGTGGACTACCGTGACCAATCTCGTGGTGTTCGCGGGCGTGGGGTTCGTCTTCGCGATCATGAGCGCGCTCGTGGCGCGGCTCACGGGCGGGGCGGTGACGCTGGGACCGTGGGGGAGACTCGGTTTCGACCCGCTTGACGTGCCCGTCCTCGGCTGGATGGCGGTGCTTGCCGTGTATCTCGTCATGCTCTTCGTGTGCGAGCGGTTCCAGTACTACTACCAGTACGGCGTCATCTACAAGGAGAGCGGCCGGCAGCGGATCGCCCTCGCCGAGCGGCTGCGCAGGCTCCCGCTTTCGTTCTTCGGCCGCCGCGACCTTGCCGACCTCACCGAGACCCTCATGACCGACGTCAAGACCACCGAGCATGCCTACAGCCACGTGCTGCCCGAACTCTACGGCGCCTATGCCACGATGGCCATCGCGTTCGCGTGCCTGCTCGCCTTCGACTGGCGGCTCGCGGTGGCCTCGATGTGGTCGGGTCCGGTGGCGCTGCTCCTGCTCTTCGGCGTTCGCTCCCGGCTTCAGCCGCTCATGCGAAAGACCCGCATGGCTGGGCTCAAGACCTCGGAGCTCGTGCAGGAGGCGCTTGAGTGCGTGCGCGAGGTGCGCGCGACCAATCAGGAGGAGCGCTATCTCGAGCGGGTGTACCGGAGCGTGGATGCTGCCGAGCGCAGCGCGATCCGCTCCGAGCTCGCCTGCGGCGTCGCGGTCAATGGTGCCCAGGTGGTGCTGCGTCTGGGGTTTGCCACGACGCTGCTGGTGGGTGCCGCGCTCGTGCTCGAAGGCACCTGCGACTTCCTTACGCTGTTCTGCTTCCTGCTCGTGGTGAGCCGCATCTACGCCCCGTTCGACCAGGCGCTCATGCTCATCGCCGAGCTCTTCTCGGCGCGCACGGCGTCTGCACGCATGAAGAGCTTCTTCGAGGAGCCGATGGCGGCGGGCGGCGCCGCGTATGCCCCCAACGGCCATGATGTCGCGTTCGAGCATGTGGGCTTCGCATACGAGGAGGGCGGTGAGCAGGTCCTCTCCGATGTGTCGTTCATCGCCCGCGAAGGCGAGGTCACGGCGCTCGTGGGGCCGTCGGGCTCCGGCAAGTCCACGTGCGCGCGGCTCGGCTGCAGGCTGTGGGATGCGAGCTCCGGCCGCGTGACCGTGGGCGGCGTGGATGTCTCCACCGTTGATCCCGAGGTGCTGCTCGGTGATTTCTCCGTGGTGTTCCAGGACGTGACGCTCTTCGACGATACCGTGATGGAGAACATTCGCCTGGGAAGGCGCGGGGCTACCGACGAGGAGGTGCTTGCGGCGGCGCGCGCAGCCAACTGCGATGAGTTCGTCTCGCGCATGCCGGACGGCTACGCCACGATGATCGGGGAGAACGGCGCGTGCATCTCCGGCGGCGAGCGGCAGCGCATCTCCATCGCTCGTGCGCTGCTCAAGGATGCGCCCATCGTGCTTTTGGACGAAGCGACGGCGAGTTTGGACGTTGAGAACGAGACGCGGGTGCAAAGCGCGCTCTCGCGGCTGTTGGCAGGCAAGACCGTCATCGTGATCGCCCATCGCATGCGCACCGTGCGCGCGGCCGACAAGATCGTGGTGCTGGAGGGTGGCCGCGTGGCCGAGCAGGGCATGCCGGCCGAGCTTCTCGCCGCGAACGGTCTGTTCGCCCGTATGGTGCGCCTGCAGACCGAGAGCGAGGGATGGACGATCTGAGGATGGTTTCGCATGTAAAATAACCCCAGGGGTATTTTTACATCGGCAAGGAGGGCGCCATGGCCGCTGCGCCGTTCATCAGGTCGGTCGGCATCCGCTGGGATCTTGTTCATGCGGATGGTTATCTGAGGCGCATGCCCGCCCTCGCGGCGCTGGGGGAGGAGCCGCTCGCCCTTACCGGCAACGTGACCTTTTTTGTGGGCGAGAACGGCTCGGGCAAATCGACGCTGCTCGAGGCCATGGCGGTGGCCTACGGCCTCAACCCCGAGGGCGGCACCGCCAACTACGCGTTCCGCACGCACGACTCCCATTCGGCGCTGCATGAGGGCATCGAGATGATGCGCGGGCCGCTGCGCCCGTGGAGCACGTTCTTCCTGCGCGCCGAGAGCTTCTACAACGTGGCGAGCAAGGCGGGGGACTACGGCCAGGCCTATCACAATCCCGCCACGGGGCGGCGCGCGCAGCTGCACGAGATGAGCCACGGCGAGGCGTTTCTCGGCTTCATCCAGGACTGCTCGAAGGAGAACGGCCTGTACTTCCTCGATGAGCCCGAGGCGGCCCTCTCGCCATCGCGCCAGCTGACGCTGCTCTACGAGATGCACCAGCTCGCCGAGCACGGCAGCCAGCTCATCGTGGCGTCGCATTCGCCGATCCTTTTGGGCTTGCCGGGCGCGCAGATCGTCTCCTTCGACGGCGATCGGCTGCAAACCATCACCTACGAGGAGACGGAGAGCTACCAGGTGACGAAGCTCTTCATCGATGACCGGGACGACCTGCTGCGCCGGCTGCTGGCGTGATGGGTTGATTGGGGACGTGTTCCTTTCAACCCCTTTTGTAAAATAACCCCTGGGGTAATTTTACATGGGGAGGTGCCATGGGGCGCACGCTGTATATAGATGCCGACGCCAGCCCGGTCACGCGCGAGGCGCTCGCCTGCGCTCGCTGCGCTCGCACGCCCGTCGTCATCGTCGGCAACACCACGCAGAACCTCGCGCGGCACATCCGCTTCACCGACCCACGCGACGCCGGGCACGCGCGCGGGCGCGACGCAACGCATGACGGCTTCTGGGTGGATGTGCTCGACGTCTCCATCGGGGCGGACAGCGCCGACTTCGCCATCGTCGAGCGCCTGCAGCCAGGAGACGTGGTGGTCACGCAGGACATCGGCCTGGCGAGCATGGCGCTCGGGCGCGGGGCGGCGGCCATCGGCGTGCGTGGCAGGGTGTACACGAAGGCGACGATCGACATGGACCTCTTCATCCGCCACGAGGAGAAGAAGGTGCGCCGAGCCGGCGGGCGCACGCGCGGCCCGGCTGCCTTCACGGGCGAAGACCGGGCGCGGTTCACCCGCAACCTTGAGGAGCTGCTGCGCTGATGCGCCTGGGTCCGCCGGCACCCCAGGAGAAAAAATAATATTGATATAGAACATGTGTTCTATATCTGTTATACTACGTACAAGGTACGAGGACGAGCAAGAGCCGGCACGGAGGTCCCCAATGATACGTGTCGGCGGGTATGCCAGATACCGCCTACGGCAAAGAGGCTGGCTGCACTGGCTCGACTCGGGTGGAGTCGCGCATCCGCTTCCCGGCGCCCGTCAATGCCGGGGCTACAAGTTGGTGGTTAGTTTTTGAACCGACGAGGAAGCGGGTGGTATGTCGTGGCCAAGGAATCAACTGTTGTAGATGGCGCGTGGGACGAAGGTCATCACGAGGAGCAGAGCATCGTGCTGTTCGAATCGAGCGACGGGGACGTGTCGCTCTCGGTGAGCGTCGAGGACGAGACGGTCTGGCTCACGCAGGCGCAGATGTCCGAGCTGTTTGAGCGCAGCATCGCGGTCATATCGCGCCATATCAACAATATATTCGAAGAAAAAGAGCTGGTCAAAGAGGGTAATTTGCATTTTTTGCAAATTGCTTCCTCAACGAGGCCGGTCGCCTTCTACAGCCTCGATGTCATCATTTCCGTGGGTTACCGCGTCAAGTCGCAGCGCGGTGTGGAGTTCCGCAGATGGGCTACGGATGTGCTCAAGCGCTACATCCTGCAGGGCCATGCGGAAAACGATGCGCGCCTGCGGCAGCTGGGGACGATCGCGCGGATTATCGAGCGCCTGCCCGGAGAGCTCGGATCTCAGGAGATTCTCGACATCGTCGAGAGCTACACCGATGCCTATGCGCTGCTCGATGCCTACGATCGCGAGGCCGTGCCGCGTCCGCAGGGCGTCCGTTCAACCTATGTGCTCGATTACGATGAGTGCATGGAGTTGATCGCCCAGATGCGGCCTCGTTTCGGAAGCGATATCTTCGGGCGCGAGAAAGATGACTCCTTCCGAAGCAGCATCGCCGCCATCTACCAGTCGTACGGAGGCGAGGAGCTGTATCCCTCGCTTGAGGAGAAGGCAGCGAACCTGCTGTACTTCATCATCAAGAACCATTCGTTCGTGGATGGCAACAAGCGCATCGCGTGCAGCCTGTTTCTGTATTTCCTCGACCGGAATAATGGCCTGTTCCGGGGCATCGAAAAGCGCGTGTCCGATAACACGCTCGTGGCGATGGCGCTCATGATCGCGGAGTCGCGTCCCGAGGAGAAGGAGACGATGGTCGCGCTCGTGATGAACTTTCTTGCATGACCTTGGGGTCGCACGGCACGCGAAGTGCACGTGGGCGCGGTGCGCGAACACCGGGGCGGCCGCCGCTGATGTTCGCGCGCCGTGAACGCTCGACGTTTAGATGCTGCTATTGAGATGCTGCCGTGGTATGAGACCGCCTCCCGTCACCCGGCGCGCGATGGTGGCTACCCGAGCAGCATATCGGCGAGCATGGCGCCGCCGTATCCCAGGAAGGCTCCGATCGCCGCGGTGATCAACACCTTCCCGACGGTGCGCACGATCTTCAGCCAGCGGGGGATGAGGCGCTCGCGCCGGCGCTTCTTGGTGTCGCGGACGATGTCCTCGCCGTTCCAGAACGAGAGGATCTCGTGGTAGGTGATGAGGTCGTGCCGCTTCTTGATGCGGTCGATCCAGCAGGCGGCGAACATCGCGATGCCCCAGAGCACGAGGGCGAGCACGAATGTCGGCACGGTCTGCTCGATCGGCCAGTCCCAGGCGAAGGTCTGTACGCATATCCAGACCACGGCAAGGAGCATGAGCGCAAGGAAGCCGAGCATGACATAGCTCAAGCGCTTCATGATGCGGACCTCGGTGTCGATCGTCTCGGTCATGGTTTCCACGTCTCCTTTGATGAGGGAGTCCACGGTCACGCCGAAGATCTCGGAAAGGAGGATGAGGCTCTGAACGTCGGGGTAGGTCTTGTCGTTCTCCCATGAGCTGATGGTCTGGCGGCTCACGTATACGCGCGCTGCGAGGTCGTCCTGCGACATCCCCGCGCCCTTGCGCTCATCGCGTATGCGCTTCCCGACCTCCATGCTGCGTCCGTCCCCCCGAGCTGTTCCGGCGTGGCCCTTACGGCTTCGACCATGCCATGACGCGCCGCATCGTACCATCAAATGGGGCAGACAGGCGTCCTCAAGGGTGCCCAATAGGTTGTCGGGAGTTCTTTACATGGCTCTTGAGCTGGGGTGATGCGCCCTAGACGAGCAGCATATGCGACGGCGGCCGTCGCTTGGTGGCTGCGTCGACGGCAGTGAGGGAACCTGCTTCGGGGCGCGCTACGCCGTCTTGCTTTGCCGCTTTCGCTCCGTTCCCCGCGCGACGAGCGCGAGCACGATCGCGGCAAGTCCCAGGATGGCAGCGACGATGAGGCCGAGGCCGGGGGAAAGCGTGGTGTCGAGCCCGGCGACGCCGCGTCCCACCGCCCATGGGTTGCCCTGGGCGACCGAGCGCACGATGAGGAAGAGCTGCCAGCTCACGGTGGAGCAGAGGAGGGTGACGACGAGCGCGTCGCCGGCGGCGAGCGCGCCCGCGAGCACGCAGCGCCATGCGCGGTGCCCGCGCGCAAGGTCGTAGCCGGCCAGGATGACGGCGCCCGCGCACACCGCGACATGGGCAGCGCTCAGCGCGAAGAAGATGCCCGCCAGGGAACCGTGCGCGACGCTTTGTAGGAACGCGATGATCTGCGCGACGCGCCCGGATGCGCCGGGGAAGGCGTCGAGCGAGTCCGCCATCTGAAGCAGCGTGCTCGCGATCTCGCCAGCGGCGTGCGGTATCGTGGCCAGGGGCAGCTCGACGCCGAAGATGCCGACGGTGCCGAACAGGGCGAGCATCCCGGCGACGATGGCGCACACGGCCGCCCAGGTTCCCGTGGCGTGAACCAGCTTCTGCATGAAGACCGCCCCTTCCCAGCTACCCTACAATAGGCGGGCGCGGCGGGTGCGGTAGACGCCGCGGAGCCCCGCCCCTGTCAGCCCGCGCTGCGCGAGCCTAGGACTTCGTTTCCATGCGGGCGTGGCACTTGGGGCAGGTGACGATGATCTTGCCCTTGCCCTTGGGGACGGAGAGCATGGTGCCGCAGTTCGGGCATTTGAGGAAGGCCTTCGTCTTGCGCTCCTTCCACATCTTCTTCGCGGTGCGCGCCTGGCGCTTCAAATCGCCGGTCGCGTTAGCGCGCGCGACTCCGCCCCGCGGACGGCTCCCGGTGCCCGATGAGCCCTTGAAGCGGTCTCCGATCACGGGGATGCGTGCGACGAGCCGGTGAAAGGCCTCGTTTTCGGCCCGGCGCTGCTCGAAGTTCTTGGAGAAGGCGCGCACGAGGCCGAGCACGATGATGAGCAGGGCGATGACGGAGAGCGTGCGGAGGGAGAAGATCGTACCGATGAGCGTGAACACGACGCCGATCGCTCCAAGCGCGGTAGTGAGGTCGTCGACGCCGTAGCGTCCCTTTATGAAGTCCTGCATGGCGATGAGTCCTTTCAGCAGCGTGATGGCGCGCAAAGCGCCCGCGCATCGCGTGCGGGATGCGCGGGCTCGTTTCGTCTGCACCTGTTGTACCCAGATGCGCCGCCGCTATCCAAGGCGGCTCGTCTGCTCCATCCGCTGCCGCTGCGGCGCGGGCTACCGTGCGAGCTTATCGATGATCTGCGCGATCTCCTCGAGCTTGGCGTCCTTCTCCGCATCGGTCCCGCTCTCCGCGGCCGTGCGCACGCAGTGCTCCACGTGCGCCTTGAGCACGTCGGCGTTCACGCGGGCAAGCAGCGATTCGGTGGCCATGAGCTGCGTGGAGATGTCGATGCAGTAGCGGTCTTCCTCCACCATGCGCATGATGCCGTCGATCTGGCCGCGCGCGGTCTTGAGCAGGCGGAGCACCTGGGTGCGGTCGGCCTGCATGCTTAGGCCGCCTCGACGGAGAGCGCCTTGAAGCCGGCGGCCTCGACGGCGGCCATGAGCTCGCTCGGCGCGACCTCGCCCGTGCAGGTGACCTCGACGGTGTTCGTGTCGTGGTTCGCGTCGGCGTCCGCCACGCCCGCGACCTTCATGAGCTCGCTCTCGACGCTCGCCTCGCAGTGCCCGCAGTGGAGCCCTTCGGTCTTGATGATGTAGTCCATGGTCTTGCCTTTCTCTTGATGGTGCGCTTCCCGGCGCCGTGCCGGGCACCTATCCTTCCGCGAGGACGCGGTCGGTTACCTTGGGTTTGAAGCCGCGCAGGCGCAGGGCGTTCGCGACGACGCAGATGCTCGACAGGCTCATGGCGGCGGCGCCGAACATGGGCGAGAGCTGCCAGCCCAGCAGCGGGTAGAACACGCCGGCCGCGAGCGGGATGCCGCAGGCGTTGTAGAAGAGCGCCCAGAACAGGTCCTGCTTGATGTTGCGGATGACCGCGCGCGAGAGCTCGATGGCGCGCGCCACGTCCGTGAGGTCGCTGCGCATGAGCACGACGTCCGCGCCCTCCTTGGCGATGTCCGCGCCGGTGCCGATGGCGAGGCCCACGTCCGCTCGGGCGAGGGCGGGGGAGTCGTTGATGCCGTCGCCCACCATGGCCACGCACGCGCCGCCGTCCTGCAGCTCGCGCACGTGGCGCTCCTTGTCGGCGGGCATGACGTCGGCGATGACGCTTCGGGCGTCCAGCCCCACCTCGCGCGCGATGGCCTCGGCGGTGAGGCGGTTGTCGCCCGTGAGCATCACGGTCTTCACGCCGAGCGCACCGAGGGCGCGGATGGCGGCGGCGCTCGTGGGCTTCACCTCGTCGGCGACGGCGATGGTGCCGGCGAGCGCGCCGTTGCGGGCGAAGAAGAGCGGCGTCTTGCCCTCCCGCGCAAAGCGCTCGACCTCCGTCGCGGGCACCTCGATGCCGAGCTCGGCCATGAGCTGCGCGTTGCCGGCGGCGATCACGCTTGCGCCCTCGCGCGCCGTCACGCCGCGCCCGGGCACCGCCTGGAAGTCCTCGACCGTGCGCGCGACGATGCCCAGCTCGTCGGCGCGTGCCATGATGGCCTCGGCGAGCGGGTGCTCGCTGCGCTTCTCGAGCGCGGCGGCGAGCTTCATGAGCGCCTTCTCGCTCATGGCGGGCGTGCCGTCCGCGCGCGTCGCGGGGATCACGTCGGTCACGGCGGGCGCGCCCTTCGTGACGGTGCCGGTCTTGTCGAGCACCACGGTGTCGACCTTGTGCAGGGTCTCGAGGGCCTCCGCGCTCTTGAAGAGCACGCCGAGCTCCGCGCCCTTGCCGGTGCCCACCATGATGGCGACGGGCGTGGCGAGGCCGAGCGCGCACGGGCAGCTGATGACCACGACGGCGACGCCCGCGGTGAGCGCCTCGCTCACGGTGCCGCCCGCGATGAGCCAGACGACGAACGTGACCGCAGCGATGCCGAGCACCACGGGCACGAACACGCCGGCGACCTTGTCGGCCAGGCGCGCGATGGGCGCCTTCGTGGCGTTCGCGTCCTCCACGAGCTGGATGATCTTGGCGAGCGCCGTGTCCGCCCCCACGCGCGTGGCGCGGAAGGTGAACGAGCCCGTGCGGTTCACGGTCGCGGCGTTCACCGTGTCGCCCGGCTCCTTCTCCACGGGGATGGACTCGCCCGTGAGCGCGCTCTCGTCCACCGCGGAGGAGCCCTCGAGCACGACGCCGTCCACGGGGATGGACTCGCCCGGGCGCACGACGACGGTGTCGCCGAGCTGGATGGCCTCGACGGGCACGGTCTCCTCGGTGCCGTCGGCCGTAAGGCGATGGGCGGTCTTGGGCGCGAGGTCGATGAGCTTCTCGATGGCGCCGCCGGTCTTGGACTTGCTGCGCGTCTCGAGGTACTTGCCCACCGTGACGAGCGTGAGGATGGTGCCGGCGCTCTCGAGGAAGAGGTTGTTCATGGCCATGTGGTGCGCCGCCATGGCATCGCCGACGGCGAGGTCGGCCGCCATGACGAACATCGCGTATACCGACCAGCCCACGCTCGCCGCGGAGCCGATCGCGATGAGCGCGTCCATGGTGGGCGCCCCATGTGCCATCGACTTGAACCCGCTCTCGAAGTACGCGCGGTTCACGTAGGCGATGGGTAGGGTGAGCACGAGCTCCGTGAGGGCGAGCGTCATGGAGTAGTCCGGGTCGGTGAAGATGCCGGGGAGCGGCCAGCCGAGCATGTGCCCCATGCCGATGTAGAAGAGCGGGATCCAGAACACGAAGGACGTGATGAGGCGCGTGCGCATGGAGCGGGCCGTGGCTTCGAGCTTTTTCGTGGGGGATTCCAGGCGCGCGGGGCGGGCGGTTGCGGTCTGCGCGGCTCCGGCGCCGCCTCCCGCCTGCACGACGGGCGCGGCGGAGTAGCCCGCGCGGTCGACCGCGGCGCAGATGTCCGCATCGGAGAGCGCCTGCTCGTCGAAGTCGACGGTCATGGAGCCCGAGAGCAGGTTCACCGCGACGTCCTCGACGCCGGGGAGGTTGCACACCGCCTTCTCCACATGGGCCTGGCACGCCGCGCAGGTCATGCCGCCCACGTCGAACGTCTCATGTGCCATATCCGTTTCCTTTCCAACCCACGCGGGGTGGGTGTTCGGTGAGGTGTCGTTGCTTCGGTTCATTCTATACCCCCAGGGGGTGGGGGTATACTCCTGTGGCATGAGAAGCGCGAAAAAAGGTTGCCCATAGCTAACTTGTATGGCATAGTGACTGCACCAGTGAGAGCCGTGAAGGGCGCGCCGTGCCGCCGCCCCGTCCCAGCGAGGAGCCCCCATGTCCGCTAAGGTGCGCGTCTGCAAGAAATGCTCCGGCATCAAGCCGGGCGACCTCAAGGGGGTCATCGCAAAGGAAGACCGCGCGTGCGGGTGCTTCGGTGCCTGCCGCAAGAAGCATCCCGAGCTCAAGGGCAAGGTCTACGTGCGGGCCGCGGGCAAGGTCGTCGCGGCGGATTCCAAGAAGAAGCTCCTGAAGGCGCTCGCTGGGATTGCGTAGCGCGCCGCCGGCCGCGGCCCGCCCGGCGCCCCGCCCCGCCGCGGGCTGCCGTCCGCC